>JBBQHY010000007.1:0-20549 GCA_038324415.1 Pseudanabaenales cyanobacterium
AGATGCTTAGAAGATAGAGGAACTATTTCTGCATCAACAGCCTGACCTGTAGATAAATGAAGTAATTTTACTGGTTGCATAAGTTTTACTTAAATATAACAATCACTAAAAAAGTAAAAGCTCTGACTTCTCTTTTAGTGGAGTCTCAAAATAAAACTTTTCTCCTTGACTTATCCGTTGTTCGATCGCTGCCATTATCCTCAATGACTGCCTGAGAACCGCAGATTTGCTCATCTCTTTTTTTTTACTTAGCTCAGAAAGTAGTTCTAACTCAGCTAGCGACAGGTTAAGAGAAATTAATGTTTTACTGCTCAATTTTCTTTTACCTTCGAGGCGAAATAATATATATAGTATATAGAAATAATATATATTTTAAGGATTTTAGTCAAGTTTTTTCCTAAACCTATATCCACCAAGCACCAAGAAGAAATGTGAATTTAGAGTGCTTAAAAATTAGGATAATTTAATTTTGGTAGGATTAGAAAAATATTCGTTAAACTCTTATTTGGGTATTTAGTGGTAATTAGAGGGATCTAGCCAAAATGCAACCTATCCATTCCCGTGTTGTGACCTTGCAAGCACAGTTAGCAGGTAGGCTCAAAGCTAAGGCTAAAGTTCCGCACCTTGAGGTTTTTATATCTGGGCAGAAACGTCCAGAAATCTTTGACCTAGTTGGCGATCGCTATATTTTGGGTCGAAATAGTACCAAGTGCCAAATTGTGATTCAAACGCCATTGGTCAGTCAAGTTCATGCAGAAATTATTCGTCAGAAAAATAAATTTGTAATTTCCGATCAAGATTCAACCAATGGTATCTATAGGCGGCGGCAAAGGCTAAAATCCATAGTCCTTAAGCACAATATGGTAATTTCCCTTGGTCCTCCAGAATTAGAAGCTGCTGTGACTGTGCGGTTTATCGATCCTCCCCCTTGGTATGTCAAGGCATTGCGCTTTACAGGTTTAGGAATATTAGGGTTATCTACTTTATTGATCTTGGCGATCGCAGTTGAATGGCAGAAATTTTCTGTTAAACCTTTACCTATAGGACAGCAGGGACAAATTGAGGTCTTAGCAGGAGATAAAATTACTTCTATTGCTCCACCTGATCGGGAAAAACATACTGAAGCAGAAATGCTTTCCGAATTTGGTAGCTATTTACCCAACGCTGTCATTGCCTCAGAAGATAGTGCTTACTATTACCACTTGGGGGTAAATCCCTTAGGTATTGTCCGTGCCCTAGTTACTAATGTCAGAAGCGGTGAATTGCGAGAAGGGGGAAGTACGATTACGCAGCAACTAGCAAGATTATTACTAGGACAGACCTACGTTGGTACCGCCGATTCCGCAGGACGTAAATGGAGAGAAGCAGTGGCAGCCCTGAAGCTCACCTTTAACTACAGCAAAAATGATCTACTCACGATCTACCTGAATCGGGTTTATTTGGGCAATGGCGTCTATGGCTTTCAAGATGCCGCCAGATTATATTTCAACAAGCCTTTAGCCGAGCTAGACTTATCGGAAGCCGCAACCCTAGCGGGAATTCTACCTGCCCCTAATTTAATTAATCCCTTCAAGAATAAAAAACTCGCTCTAGAATATCGCGATCGCATTCTTAGTCGGATGGCAGAACTGGGCATAGTCAAACCCGAAGAGGCTGAACGAGCAAGGCGATCAATCCTCAAGCTCAATCTCGATGCTAAAGGCAAAGTCCAAGGAACAGTTGCTCCCTACTACTACGGCTATATCTATGATGAATTAGAAACTATTGCTCCTAATTTGGCACGGGAAGGGAATTTTGTCATTGAAACCAGTCTTGATGTGGGGATGCAAAAAGCCGCTGATCAGTCTTTACGTCAAGCAGTCGCTACCCAAGGTGTAGCCTATAATTTTTCCCAAGGGGCGATCGTGACTATGGATGCTAGTAGTGGCGCAATTTTGACCATGACTGGAGGCGTAGATTTCCAAAAAAGTCAATATAATCGAGCGTCGGAAGCCTATCGACAGCCAGGATCAACCTTCAAGTTATTTAGTTATTTAGCGGCGATCGATCAGGGGATTGCGCCAAGTACAACTTTTTCCTGCGGTTCTAGAGCGGGGGTAATTGGTTGTCACAATGGCGGCAGTGGATTCATTGATATGTACCGCGGGTTTGCCCTCTCTGAAAATGTGATTGCTATTCAAGTTGCCGAATCCGCAGGTTTGAAAAACGTGATCCAAACTGCCCGTAAATTGGGGATTACTACCAAATTAGAAGAGAACAATAATCTGGTACTAGGTGGCTATGAAGTGAAGATGTTGGAAATGGTTGGTGCCTACGGTGCGATTGCCAATAGAGGCACCTATAATACTCCCCATGCAATTCAACGTATTTATGATACTAAATCCTGTAGCGATCGCAAAAACTATACCAACTGCCAACTGATCTTTGAGGCAAATACCTACTACCAACCTAGCTCTAGAATTAATCCTAACTCAGCAGATACCATGATCGATCTAATGGCAGGAGTCGTAAATTATGGTACAGGCAGAGGTGCAGCCATGTCCCAAGCCATCACGGTGGGGAAAACTGGCACAACAGATCAAGGAAGGGATCTGTGGTTTATTGGCTTTGCTCCATCATCTAAACTTCTGGCTGCAGTGTGGTTAGGTAATGATGAAGGCGTAACCGATAGTAGCAGTGTTCTAGCTGTGCAGCTTTGGAGCAATTACATGAGTAAAGTCATACGCTAGAGCTAAATATTAATTATCTTAAAATAAGCAATGTTAAGATAATCCTAGAGTTTTATATAAGGACTATTTAGACATGACACCTTCTTTAATTAATTTCTTTTGGGGCTTGGGATACGGAGTTACTTTTGTAGTTGTGGCTGTAGTTGCCTTGGTTATAGTTAGCCAAAAAGATAAACTTACACGCCGAGGCTAAGGCTGAATATTTCAGCAAGGATTTGTAGAAGTTCAGAGGTCAAGATAATCTTGACCTCTTCTTTAAGGGATTGAAGTTTAAGATAACGATACTTTACAAGGATTATTTTTGGTATTCTTTTCCAACTGCCTGTATAAGTTAGATAGAATGATTTGATTATGTTTGCTAAAGATTCCTCTATGGGGTATTAATTGAAATGATTAATGTCGGACTTTCCTCACCATTTTTTCTCTTAGTTATTGCTGTAGCGATCGGAATTATCATTATGTACTTTTTGTTAAGTGAAATCTTTAGGAGAGATAAATCATGATTAATATTGGCGGCAATCCGCTAATGATCCTCTTGGCAATCATTGCTGCCATGGGCGGGATCGGTTTGTATTTTGTGCGGAGCTTTCGTCCAGAACTAGCCAGAGATCACGATATTTTCTTTTCGGCGATCGCTCTAGTCTACGGAATTATCCTCCTAGCCTTTAACTTTCGGATGGAAATCACCACCCAACTGGCACAGGTCTTGGTTGTAGGATTTTCGGGCTGGTTTGCTGTGGAAACCTTAATTTTACGTCAGGCTTTATCTACCCAGGCAAGGCGATCACCAATGAATAATCCCATTGAAGATGATCCCATTGATAACAATTACCGAGGTTATCGGGCAGAAATTGATCCAAATCGAGAATTTGCGCCCCGCCGCACCAAAAATACCCGCCAAATGATGCAGGGTACATCTACTCAACAAAGCGAACTTAGAGGTGATGTCGAAAGAAGAAGTGATTCCAGAAGTAATAGTGATCCTAGAAATATCGATCCTAGAAATAATAACGATAGCGAGCGTAAAAATCGCCGCCCCCGCCGCCCAACTGATGCAATCATAGACATTGATGAAGATGACATTCGTCCTGTCACACCTAAACAACGCCGTCCTAAATCTGATCGTCCTGACAGCGATCGCCCCGATCCATCCGAAAGGAACCGACCTAACAACGAACCTCCTATCAATTCTGAATGGAACTCAGATGTCCAACCCCCACGACGTAAAAGACCTAGAAATCCTGAACCTTCTGCCGACTATGATACAGATGAGCAAGATTGGTAGTCTTGAAAGATGATATTTTTGAGAACAAATCAAGGTTGCAAAGAAATTTGTGTTTTACTAAGTAATTTAGACTATTGTGGGATAAGCCCGTTTAATTGACCCGTTACATCCATCGACTATTTTTTTCGATAAACCCTACCAGCAATACTAACCGTGAGCTATTGCGTTAGCCCTAACTGCCCTAAACCTGATAAAAATCCTGATAAGGCAACTGTATGTCTTGCTTGTGGTTCTGCCTTGAAGCTTAAAGGTAGCTTTTCAGCGATAAAGCCCCTAGGTCGTGGCGGGTTCGGCGCAACATATTTAGCTATTGATGAGAGTTTACCCGGACATCCTCCCTGTGTAATTAAGCAACTTCGTCCCAATACCCAGTCTGCCAGCGTACTAAAAATGGCAAGGGAACTATTCGAGCGTGAAGCAACAACCTTGGGCAGAATTGGTAATCATCCCCAAATTCCTAGGCTTCTGGCATATTTTGAAGAATCTGAAAATTTTTATCTAGTTCAAGAATATGTTGAAGGCGAAACTCTAAAGCAGGAATTTGAGCGTAAAGGGGTATTCAAGGAAGTTGATATTATTAAAGTCCTTTCTGAAATGCTCCCTGCCTTGGGATTTATGCATCAAAATGGTGTAATTCATCGAGACATAAAGCCCGCAAATATAATTCGCCGTAAACAAGATGGGCAGTTAGTATTAATTGATTTTGGCGCAGTTTCAACTCAAGCCAATCGCACAGTGCCAGAAGAAGAGGATGGTGGGCTACTTACAAGTTTTGCCATTGGTACTCCCGGCTTTGCCCCTCCTGAGCAAATGGCAATGCGTCCAGTTTATTCTAGTGATATTTATGCAACAGCCATGACCTGTTTATATTTAATGACAGGGCGATCGCCTAAGGATTTTGCCCACGATCCATACACAGGCGAAATTAACTGGCGATCAGAGGTAAATATTGGTGAGAATTTGGTGGCAATTTTTAATAAAATGTTGCAAATTTCGGTATCTCAACGTTTTCGTAGTGCCGAAGAGGTCATTGCCGCAATGGGTGCCAAGTCTGTCCCAACTATAACCGCAGCCAAACCCGCTCAAAACCCAGTTACACCCTCTCGATCTAACTCTCGCATTTCCTCAACTAGAGGTGGGGCAACTCAAACTAGTGGAAGATTTGGCAAGCTAGATGCTGGCGACTCTACTATTGGTAGAGCTATTACGCCCCGTACGCAATCGACAAGGGGCTGGACAAAGTCTCAAAGTGAAGAGGATGATAGCTTTACTCGAACTAGAGATCAGACTTACGTCGGGAAAGAACTCAAGGGTGGGCGAAAGGTATTGGTTGAGTATGGGCATGGTAAACGTAATTTTGCCAATTTAGATTTGACCAAAGCTTCCTTGTCTGGAGCAACTCTTTCTGGAATTGTCATGAGCCGCTCTAAATTAGTAGAGACAGATTTTTGTCAGTCCGATCTTAGTGGTTCAAGTTTTATCGGGGCAATTATGACTCAGGTCAAATTAAATGGTGCCAATTTAGCCCAAGCCAAAATGCAACGGGCAATTTTAACTAAGGCTGATTTAGGTGGTGCTTCTTTGCATCAAACTGACTTGAGAGAAGCAAACTTGCAATCAGCATATATGAGTAAGGCGGATTTATCAGGGGCAGACTTGACTGGAGCTAATCTTAAGGGAGCATACATGAGTCAGGCTAACCTTAGGGGTGCAAATTTATGCGGTGCTGACTTGAAAGGTGCCAGAGTTACCGATGATCAATTGGCAACGGCAAAGACTAATTGGACAACGATACGTCCTGATGGAAGTAAAAAATTATTCTAATGTCTACTTGGCAATGTATTAAAAATTGCGGTGCTTGTTGTCACCTTGATCCAAGCGATCGCCCCGATTTAGCCGAATATTTAACCCCCGATCAGTTAAAGCAATATCTGAGTATGGTGGGCAGTGATGGCTGGTGTATTAATTTTGATCAAATTACTAGAGCCTGTAAGATTTATAATGATCGCCCTAGATTTTGCCGAGTTGAACCTGAAATATTTAAAGAACTATTTGAGATTGAACCAGCCGAAGTCAATGACTTTGCCATAGATTGCTGTCGGGAGCAGATTAGCGATCGCTTCGGTGAATATTCCCTCGAACAGATTAGATTTGAGCAAGCCATAGGTATATAATTTACCAAAGTTTAGAATATAAGTTATTAAAGTTGGTGGCGAATGTTAACTTTTGCCTCCGTTAAAACTAGCGTACAATGTATCTTACTATTCAGAGTATCTGGAGAGTATCTGGCTATTTAGATGCAGGATTGGTGGGAACAGCCCACTTTTTTTGTGGTTCTATATTTTGATTGATTTTGTTTGATTGAATTTATAAAATGATATGAGTCATCCCTTGATTCCCCAATTGATGGAAATAGCCGAAACGATCGCCACTCCTCTGGAGTTAGAGGTGGTTGATATGGTTATGTACACCCATAAAAATCCTGCAACTTTGCGCGTTGACATTCGTAATCTTAGCCAACACACAGGTTTAGATGACTGTGTACGCATGAGCTAGGCACTGGATTTTGCCCTAGATGAACAGGATATAGTTCCCTATGCCTACGTCTTGGAGGTATCAAGTCCAGGGACTGATCGAGAAATTAAAGGCGATCGCGAGTTCTTGGCATTTCGAGGATTTACAATTATGGCGATCGCAGACGATACCACTTGGACAGGTAAACTGGTCAGCCGCGATTCTGAAAATCTAACAATCAGCCAAAAAGGTCGCATAGTAACTATTCCTCTATCAAAAATCAGAAAAGTAGAATTAGCAAACTAACTAGCAAATCAAATCCCTCGCTCAAATTATTCATAAATTACCCATCAAAGGAAATTCAAAAATATGTCAATTGTAGATTTACCAGGTTTAGGTGGAATGGTCGATGTGATCAGCAAAGAGCGCAACCTACCCAAGCACGCTGTGGAGAATGCTCTGCGTGAGGCACTTTTAAAGGGTTATGAACGCTATCGCAAAACCTATCGTCCCGACGGTGGTAACTTTGAAGAAGAATATTTTGAAAATTTTGATGTAGAGCTAGATGCTGAGAATGAAGGATTTCGGGTCTTGGCAACTAAAACTATTGTCGAAACCGTTGAAAACTCCGATCATCAAATTTCCTTAGCGGAAGTGCAAGAAGTAGCCCCAGAAGCACAGGCGGGTGGTACCGTGGTCGTAGATGTAACTCCTAAGCAAGGGGACTTTGGGCGAATGGCAGCTATGCAAACAAAGCAAGTACTTGCCCAAAAATTACTTGACCAACAACGGCGGTTAATCCAAGAAGAGTTTCAAGAGCTTGAAGGCACAGTGTTGCAAGCAAGAGTACTACGGTTTGAAAATGACTCGGTAATTATGTCAATTAGTAGCGGGCTCGGACAGCCAGAAGTGGAAGCTGAACTTCCCCGCCGCGAGCAGTTACCTAGCGAAAGACCCTATCGTCCGAACTCAACAATTAAGGTCTACCTGAAAAAAATCCATGAAGTACCCCGCCGTAAACCCCAGTTAGTAGTTTCCCGAGCTGATGCTGGTTTGGTTGTGGATTTATTTGCCAATGAAGTTCCAGAAATTGAAGATGAAATTGTCAGAATCGTAGCAGTTGCCCGTGAGGCAAATCCCCCTTCCCCCTCGGTTGGTGCCAGAACTAAAATTGCCGTTGATACCCTAGAACGAGATGTTGACCCAGTTGGTGCTTGCATTGGGGCTAGGGGTTCTAGAATTCAAGCGGTGGTGGCAGAGTTAAGAGGCGAAAAAATTGATGTAATTTCTTGGTCGCCAGACCCTGCAACTTATATTGCCCATGCTTTAAGCCCTGCCAAAATTCAAGAGGTGCGATTAATTAATGCTGAAGATCGCCAAGCCCATGTTTTAGTGCCTGTGGATCAACTAAGTTTAGCGATCGGGCGTGAAGGGCAAAATGTCAGATTAGCAGCAAGGCTTACAGGCTGGAAAATTGATATTAAAGATGCTTCTAAGTACGATTATGAAGCCGAAGATCAAAAGGCACAAGCTGAGGTCGCTCTTAGACAGTCTCGAATTCAGATAGATCATAATGACTCCGAAAATTACGAAGAAGAGGATGAAGACTAATATTCGTCGTTGCTTGAGTTGTCAAAAGCTGGGGCTGAAGCAGGAATTTTGGCGGGTGGTACGTGTAGATGAAGCGATTAAATTAGATATTGGGATGGGTCGCTCTGCCTATATTTGCCCCAATTCTTTATGTTTAGAAAAGGCACAAAAAAAGAATCGTCTAGGGCGATCGCTCCGAACTACCATTGCCCCAGAAATCTTTGAAACTTTGAAATCAAGGCTTTAATATATTTTTAGCAAGAATATGACTCCTAGAGAATCGCTAATTAAAACAGTTAAAGGTATGCTTGCTGGGGATGGCAATCTTTACGATCGCATGAATTCAGTACAAGGTGGAACAGGTCTACCTAAATCAGTATTTGAGCTTGTTAAGGATTGTAAAAAACTAGGAATCAATTACATGGATATTGAAAAAGAAGCGACTACAGGTAAGGCAAAAAATCTTTTTGATGAAGCTATGCTAAAAATGGATAAATTGTAATATTACCTATTCCAAGTCTGCACTCAGCACATATATCTTCATGCACTCTAGGATTAAAGTTGATCGCCAAGTCAAAATTCTGATGCGAGATGGGATCATACTCACTGCGGATATTTATCGTCCTCGTGATGTAGGTGTGACCTTGCCTGTTTTGCTCATGCGCCTTCCCTATGGCAGAGCGATCGCCTCTACAGTTACCTACGCTCATCCGAGTTGGTATGCGGCTCAGGGTTATATAGTTGTAATCCAAGATGTAAGGGGATGCGGGACTTCCGAAGGTGAGTTTTATCCGTTTCGCCATGAATACGAAGATGGATACGATACCGTAACTTGGTGTGTAGAAGAGCTAGAGGGTAGTAATGGCAAAGTGGGAATGTATGGATTCTCCTATCAGGGCGTAACCCAGTTTCAAGCGGCAGTCATGCAGCCCAAGGGATTAATTACCATTTGTCCAGCCATGGCTACGATAGACTTTTATCATGGCTGGTTTTATTTTGGTGGAGCGATCGCCCTAGAATTTACCTTAACATGGGCATTACAACTAGCGCAAAATCAGGCATATTTTCATAAATTAGAACCCCAAGCCACAAATTTATTACAGGCACAAACTGAAATCTTTAAGTGGTTGCAGAATATTCCCCTTGATCAAATTCTAATTCTCAAATCTGAACCGATTACTGAATCCTTGTCCCAGTTCTTTTTTGATTGGATTAAACACGATCGCCCAAATGATGTCTATTGGCAGGACTTAAATCCCCTTACTCGCTTTAACCAGTTCGATCTTCCCGCTTTGCATATTGCAGGATGGGCAGATACTTTTATTGAAGCCACGATCTCTACCTTTGAAAAATCTAAACAAGTGACCAAGCAACCACAATTTTTGATTGGCACTCCCTACCAGCATTTACCATGGAGATCGCAGGTGGGCGAACTGAACTTTGGGGAGGCGGCAACTCCGAAGATTGATCAACTGCAAATAGATTGGTTTGATTATTGGTTAAAAGGCATAGATAAAGGCATGATTGGGCGATCGCAGGTGCAATTATTTTTAATGGGTGAGAACCGATGGCTGTATCAAGAAGAATGGCATCAAGAACCTGAATCCCAGAATTTTTATTTAAATGGGAATAATAATCTCACTTCTAATATTTCCGAACTGTCATCCTCATCTTTTCCCGCTATTTATGTCTATGATCCAAGAATTCCCACACCTAGCACTGGGTACGGAGGATACGATCAACAAACTATTAATCAGCGATCGGATGTTCTTACTTACATTTCTTCACCTCTAGCTTCTAATCTCAGGATTAGTGGCATACCTGAATTTACACTCTTTGCTGGTACTTCTGCCCCCGATACCGACTGGGTTGTGAGACTATTAGATATCTATCCTGATGGTCGGCAAATGCTAGTGACAATGGGAGTAATCAGAGCCAAATTCCGATGTTCCTTTAATGATTCTGAAGAGATAAAAGTCGAGCAAGTTCTGGAATATCAGATTAAATTTCGTCCTACCTGTCATGCTTTTTTAGCAGGGAATCGAGTTGGAGTGGCGATCGCCTCTGCTGCATTTCCTTTAATTGATAGACATAGTAATACCAACAAGTCTCCCTCTACCTGCAATGTAAGCGAATTTTTTGAAGCAACTCAGCACATCTATCACGATCAGCAATTTCCTTCCCACTTAAAATTGCCGATTACAACAGCTTCTAATAAATGATCGTTGAGATGAGATTAGGAGATTTCCTTTAAAGAATCTACCAAGCCCCCTGCCCCCCAATTCTAGGGGTTCTGAAAATCAAAGTCCCTAGAATTGTGGATTTAGGGGCTTCGGAATGGGTGATTTCCTTACTAGAAATTGCCTTAGCCCTAGTTTTATCTGCTTGCCGTAGCTTTAACTGTAGTTTTTTTAGTTTTGGCTGTCTTAGTAGTTGTAGCTTTAGCTTTAGTGGTTTTGTTTTTACTGGTAGCTTTAGTAGATTTAGTGGTGGATTTTGCTTTAGTTTTGGTGGTGAATTTTGTCGGTTCTTTAGTGGCAAGGAGGGCGATCGCTTCAGCTAAAGTCATTTCTTCCACGGATTGATCCTTGGGTAAAGTGGCATTTACCTTGCCATGCTTAACGTAATTCCCATACTTACCAGCCAAAATTTCAATGGGTTCTTCGTCGGCAGGATGCAAACCCAGTGTGCGAAGCACTTTGGCAGCATTTGCCCGTACTGCTTTTGGTTGAGATAATAACTCTACGGCTCGTTCTAAACTCACGGTATAAGGATTGTCATCACCTTTGAGCGATCGGAAATCATCTTTGCCCTCAGTACCACCCTTTTTATGGACGACATAGGGTCCAAATCTACCTAAATTAGCTTCTATCTTTTTACCTGTGATTGGATGAATTCCCAAATCTCTGGGCATTTTTAGTAGTTCCACAGCCATGTCTAGGGTAACTTGTTCTAGTAGTACTCCTTTGGCAATAGAAGCTCGTCTAGGTTTAGGAACTGCTTCGGTAACTTCGCCAATTTGCACGTAGGCACCATACTGTCCTGTCAGCAAAAATATGGGTTCGCCAGTTTCAGGATGCGTCCCTAGTTGATCGGGACCTTGGAGCTTTTGCTTAAGAATAATTTCGATTTTTTCTGGAAGTAAATCCGCAGGGGTTAAGTCTTGGGGGATCGATGCAGAAAGTTGTTTATCGCCTTCGGTTACTTGAATATATGCACCAAACTTACCGATTTTCACCTTAATATTTTCTAGACCAACGAGGACGATCGTACGGGCGGTATCGGGATCGATCGCTTGCTCACGATCTTTAACAAGGGTTTCTAGACCAGATTTGCCCGAATAAAACTTACGTAAATATGGCAACCATTCCACGCTGCCTGTGGAAATATCATCCAAGGTCTGCTCCATTTTGGAGGTAAAGCTGGGATCAACTAAATTGGGGAAATGCTCTTCTAACAAAGAGGTGACAGCAAAGGCAGTAAAGGTGGGAATTAGGGTGTTAGTGGTTAATTGGGCATAGCCGCGATCGCAAATCGTGCCAATAATACTTGCGTATGTACTAGGGCGACCAATGCCTTCACTTTCTAGGGTTTTGACTAAAGATGCTTCACTAAAACGGGCAGGAGGTTGGGTATCGTGCCCTACAGGCTGTAACTGCCGACAGATGGGATGATCGCCGATCGCTAACTTTGGTAAGACAATTTCCTGTCCCTCGATCGCTGCATCAGGATCGTCAGAACCTTCCACATAAGCACGAAAGAACCCTGCAAAATCTATACGTTTACCCGCAGAGCGAAAAAGGGCATCTTCAACTTGAATTTGCACTGTAATCATAGTTTGGCGGGCATCTGCCATTTGTGAAGCAACGGTGCGTTTCCAAATTAGGTCATACAGTGAAAACTCCCGACCGCTTAAGCCCGTTTGTTGGGGTGTGCGGAAACTTTCCCCTGCGGGTCTGATTGCTTCGTGAGCCTCCTGTGCGCCTTTTGCCTTGGTTGTATATTGACGGGGCTTAGGACTGAGATAATTTTCTCCATACATCTGGCTCACACAATTTCTAGCAGCAGCGATCGCCTGTTCCGATAAATGCACCGAATCTGTCCGCATATAACTTATGTAACCTTGCTCGTACAAAGCTTGGGCAGTCCGCATTGTGTCCCGTGCCGAGAGGCGGAGTTTACGGTTTGACTCCTGCTGTAAAGTTGATGTGGTAAACGGGGGGGAAGGCTTACGGGTCGTGGGTTTTTCCTCTTGATTAGCTACAGTCCAGACTTTGCCATTTAATCTTTCTAGTAGAGCGATCGCACTGGGTTCGTCTAATAAAAGCACTTTTTTACCTTTGGCAATTCTCCCTGTGGACTCATCAAAATCCTTACCTGTTGCTAACTGTTGACCACCCAAACTCATCAACTGCGTGGGAAATTCTTGATTAGGGGCAAATAAAGTTGCCTTCAAATCCCAATAACTGCCTGACTTAAAAGCCCGCCGCTCCTGCTCTCGATTTACTAATAACCTGACTGCCACGGATTGAACTCGACCTGCGGAAAGCCCCCACGCAATTTTTTTCCACAACAAGGGTGATAGTGTATAGCCCACCAACCTATCCAAAATTCTTCTGGTTTCTTGGGCATGGACTAGCTTTTCATCAACATCTCGACAGTTTTGCAAAGCCGCTTTGATTGCCTCAGAGGTGATTTCATGGAAAACCATGCGCTTGATTGGCACCTTGGGACGCAAAATTTCTAACAAATGCCAAGAAATACTCTCTCCTTCACGATCTTCGTCAGTTGCTAGAATCAATTCGGTGGCATCTTTGAGAGCAGATTTAAGTTCCGAGACAATTTTTTTCTTGTCCTTAGGGATAATATATAACGGTTCAAAATCAGCTTCCACATTTACCCCTATCTTTGACCAGGGCTCAGATTTAACACTGGCAGGAATATCACTGGCTGACTGCGGCAAGTCACGCACATGACCCATTGATGCTTCTACCCGATATCCGGGGGGTAAAAAATTACGAATAGTACGGGCTTTTGTAGGCGACTCAACAATAACAAGGGTTGACATAGGGCGTGGATAGCAGTAATTATCAGTCTAAGTTTTTAGAATAAATCAAAAGTAAACTAAATAGATAAGTTGTGACTTGTTCAGATACAACCTTACCCCATATCTAATATTTAGCAATAGGTCAGATTACACAAATATAGCCTTATCAAATTAATTACTTAGTTATTCCCTAATTCTCTGGAAATTTTTTCCACATATCCTACTAAGGTTTGCTAGTTTTGGTATGCGCTCAAAGTTATCCATTTATATTTCATAATATTAAGTAAAAAAATCTATGACTGCTTCTTCTAATCCCGTAAATCTTCCTGAGACAGTTTTATTCGATGGGCATCCTGCCTTATTAGGGAGTGTTGCCAGATTACTTATAGCGATCGCCACCTTGGGACTAGGAGCAATTTATTTTTGGATTGAGTCCAGTAACGTTAAATATCTCATTACCTCGCAACGGGTTGTGATCGAAGCAGGAATATTATCTAAAACTATAGATGCCCTCGAACTTTATTTAATTAATGACATTGAGTTAGAAAAACCCTTTGGGCAAAGGTTAATGGGTACTGGAAATATTACTTTAATTGGGCAAGATCAAACTAATCCCACCCTGCGCCTAGTGCGATTACCCTTGGATGTCAGGCAACTCTATGAGCAATTGCGTCAAGATATTGAAAAGTCTAAGCATATCCGCCGTGGCTATTATCGTGAAATCTAGTTTTCATTTAATTTTGATTTAAACATTCAGATGTAGGAGGCTTGTTAACTTTGCCCGAATCATTCCAAATATGG
Organism: Pseudanabaenales cyanobacterium; assembly: GCA_038324415.1. Classification (GTDB taxonomy): domain Bacteria; phylum Cyanobacteriota; class Cyanobacteriia; order Pseudanabaenales; family Pseudanabaenaceae; genus PCC-7502. Next base: position 13,967 of record JBBQHY010000007.1, read on the forward strand.
CTATATCAAATTGAAAATATTGCCGATCGCCTTGTGAAAACGCAACTAGAACATTTATCAATTTTTAGTATTGGCTTAGTGTTTTTAGCAGGTTTAATTACGAGCTTAACTCCCTGCACATTGTCGATGTTGCCTTTAACTATTGGCTATATTGGCGGATTTGAGTCCAAGAATACCCTCAGTTCTGCTCTGCAATCAATGTGGTTTGCCTTAGGATTTGCCACAACGCTCTGTGGATTGGGATTAGCAGCCGCCATATTTGGCAAAATCTATGGTCAGGTTGGAGGTGGATTATCAATTATTCTGGGAATAGTCGCGATCGCCATGGGGCTATATTTACTCGAATTAATTCCTTTACAACTTCCGAACTGGGGCAATATTGAAATTACTCAAACTTTACCGAAATCTGTGCGATCGTACTTAGTTGGCTGAAGCTTTGGCATAGTAGCATCTCCCTGTAGTACGCCCGTTCTCATCACTTTACTTGCTTATATTTCTACAACTAATAATCCAATTTTGGGGGCTGGACTTCTACTTGCATATGCGATCGGATCGGTTTTGCCACTGGTAGTAGCTGGGACTTTTACGGGCGCAATTAAGCAAATATTAAAAGTTCGAGAATGGTCGAGCTGGCTGACTTGGGGTAGTGGAGTTGTCCTGATTGGCTTTGGTACCATCTCAATTTTAAATCAAATCGTTTGATGCCTGATGAATTCTCGCTCTAAACTGTGAGCATGGTTTTTAATGCTAAATTCCAAAAATTAAGGTCGAAGAATTGAAGGGCTTTGCCCCTCAAACTCCCCATTGGGGGATGGAATGCCTCCCCCAAACCCCCTGCATAAGTTGAAGTTCGAGATAAATTTAAATTCTTAACCCGAACTCACTTTATTTATAAATCCATTACGATAAGGCTATGCTTACTCCCTTCCCAGTCAAAGATTAGTCTTTTGGGGATGTGGGGGCTTTGCCCCTTAACCCCATTTAAACTGTGTATATTTCTATGGTGGGAAGGGAGTATATAATTTCGATACCCTGATGCTTATGTTAAGGTTTTTCATTATGTTGGATCGAAATTTTTAAAATTTATAACTCAAGCCCTGCCCCAGTAATCTTTACAGCGATCGCAAACAAAAAATAAACTTAATAATGGTTTCACATTAATGGTACTTTGATCAGAAAGTCAGTTTAATCACTTGGGATGAGGATACGTGCTAATGCGAGCAGTTTTGTGCGGTTACTATGGCATGGGAAATGGTGGCGATGAAGCACTTTTAGCGGCTTTATTGCAAATGTTACCTGAAAAAATCAAACCAGTAGTTTTATCGGCAAACCCTCAACAAACCGAAGCCCTGCACAAAGTTGAAGCTAGCGATCGCCGCTCTGTATTCTCGATAATTCAAACTCTTAAGCAGTCAGATATTTTTATTTGGGGTGGCGGTAGTCTGATGCAAGATGCCACAAGCTTTAGGAACCCAATTTACTATGGCGGACTGATGGGCTTGGCTCAGGGCTTGGGGTTGAAAACCGTAGCTTGGGCGCAGGGTGTAGGACCTCTTAATCGCAATTTATCGAAGTGGATTACAAAACAAGCTTTTTCTAGGTGCGATCGCATTAGTGTCAGAGATAGCGGGTCAGCGCAGTTATTGGCAGATTGGCAAATTAAGGCAGTGATTGCTCCCGATCCAGTATGGGCATTAAAATCTGAACCAATGTCAGGACTATGGACAAAACACGCTCCTCGGATTGCAATCATGCTGCGATCGCATCCTCAACTGACTCCCAATCGACTTAGCTGCTTAATTCAAGCAATTAAAAATCTCCAAAAGTCCACAGGGGCGTTTATTTTATTAATTCCCTTTCAGCCTAGTCATGACCGAGAAATTGCCGTGAAAATTCACTCCGCTCTGGGCGGGAAAGCAGATAAAAGTATGGTGATAACTGAAACTAATCCTCGCTTGCTCAAGGGAATTTTTAAGGGTGTGGAGATGGCGATCGCTATGCGTTTGCACGGACTAATTATGGCGGCAGCTGAAGGATGTTTATGTTCTGCTATTAGTTACGATCCCAAAGTTTCTAGGCTGATCACAGACCTAAACCTTGCAGGCTGGGAACTAGAGGATTTACCTACAGATCCCAACCAAATCTCTAACCAGTGGCTAGAACGGCTTGCCAACGGCGATCGCCTCACTCCAGATCAAATTAGTTCTCTTGTGGATCGAGCTTTAATTCATCAAGAAGTTTTGTTGGGTTTGTAGCTTTGATAATTTTAGAAGTGTAATTTTGGAAGTTAATAAAAGCTCAGGCTTACTTAATAGACTTGCCAAATTTTGTCAAAGCTTTACCTAACTTTTTGACTATTCCTTTAAAACCCTTGCTAGCACTGGCAGCTGATTCTGTTGTCTGTTCGCCCAACTCTATTAGCTTCTCACTAAGATCAGAAGCTTTTGTTTTATTTCCTTTAAGAAGTTTTTTTAATTCTTTAAGGTCACCAGCGATCGCCTTCAGTTTTTTGTCTTCAGACTTGTGCAGGAATTCATACCAATGTTCGATGCTTTCACCTGCTGATTCAGTATCAATTTTACTAGGTTCTTGCCCGAGGGTTTCTACTAGAGAATCTATGGCTTGAAGGTGTTGCTGGTCTTCGTCTTTAGCTAAGGTGCGACCGACCTTACATAGCTGGTTACCTATTTTCTGCAAAGTTGGTTTGACTTCATTCTCACCAGAAATATCCATTGTGAGCTCACCCAAATGATTTAGCAATTCACCTAAATCGTCTCCTGAAACTTCCTTATCCTTTACGAGCTTATCTAATTCCTTTAGCCCCTTAGCAATCTCTTTAGATTCTGAATCCTTAGCTTTACTCATCAATTCATACCATTCGCCAATACTTTCTTGGTCGATGGAACCTAAATCACCTTGTAATGCTGTTAAAAGTGAATCTAATTTTTCTGAAGTTACAGAACTATCTTTTGTATCTTGAGTTTGCTTTTTATTAGCCGTTTTACTAGTCATTAGCTTAATTCAATTCCTAAAGTAAGTTGAAATTTATATTCGTAATATATGAAGTTTTGAATTGAGTTGCCTCTCTCTTAGGAAGTAGATACTATTAGCCATATTTGTCACAAATAGGAGATATTTATGGCATTACAGCTCATTGGGAGATTAAGTTTCACAGTTACAGTACTTAGTAAACCAGTTTTGGAAGAAAGAATTTTGTATCAGTAATGGGGAAATACGCTCTTCCCACCGTAGAAATATACACAGTTTAAATGGGGTTAAGGGGCAAAGCCCCTTCGTGGGGGCTGCGCCCCCATACCCCCAAAAGACTAATCTTTGACTGGGAAGGGAGTATTAAGAAAGTGCTGCAACATTTTGAAATAATAACTTTTTGGGATCGATATCTATTTGCGGCGGTTCGCTCTATTGTTAATACTGGTCATCGACGAGGTTTGTCTGCCTTTGAGTCGATTCTTGCTGCATTTAGCCCCCTTCAATCCTTACTTTCACTAAGTTGAGAAATTACCTTTAAATTTATAGATTGTTTCTACATATTATCCATTAACCCAAGGCGATCGCATTTCAAGCTAATCTGAAATAAAAGTTACTAATAAAATTTATGACAGAACCTAATCCTAAATCCGATCCATCAAATTCTCAAGGAAAAATCTCTCCAATCTCAGGCATTACAGGAGCAGCAATTTCAGCCTTACTTGCCTATGGGTTATATCGTTTCACCTTAAATGTGGCATACAAATTAGCTGTCAGCCCTTTTCAGAATGCCCAAACCCTTGCCGATCGCGTTGGAGCCGCAGTCCGAACAATTCTATTAGCTATGGGTAGCGGGATTACGATTATTTTTGGTGTGATTGCGATCGGGTTGGTATTACTTACTATTAAGCAAATTTACACAAAAGTCCTTGATGCTAACTCCTGATGAATTGTTAGGATAGGAATTATTAGCTCCCATAGTTTGACATTAATAATATGGCTGTAACTACCCTTAAATTCACATCCGAACAGTATCATCTCATGGCGATCTTAGGGATGTTTGTCTCTGAGTCCAACGTAGAGCTAATTAAAGGAGAAATTATCACCATCTCACCCATTGGCAAAAAACATGGATCTTGTGTTGCCAGACTTAATCAGCTATTAGTCCAACTTTTTATTGGTAGATTTATCATTTGGGGACAAAGTTCAATTAAATTAGATAACGGTTCAGAACCTCAGCCCGATCTTGCCGTGTTAAATTGGCGTTCGGATTTCTATGCCCAATAATTACCTACTCCTGAAGATATTCTCTTAATCATTGAGGTAGCAGATAGCACTATTGACTACGATCAACATGTCAAGATGCCTTTGTATGCAGAATTTGGGATTAAAGAAGCTTTGTTACTGGATGTAAATGAGAAAATTTTAACTAAGTACACTGAACCTAGTAGTAGGGGGTATAAAACTTCTCACCGCTTTGATTTAGCTGATTCCATAATTTGCTTAGATGCGTCAATTGCGATCGCTGATATTTTTGGGAAATCTAGTTAGATTAGTTCTTACTTTGGGGCGATCGGGCAGCAGTAAAAGTCGGTATTAGAAGTGATGATATGATCGAATAAATTAGTAAGCTTTACATTCCATTCTTAGATCAAATTTGAGGAAGTCCTATCGATAATATTTACGGAGATACGCAAGGCTTAAAACCAAGCCAAATCAAACAATTAGAGCGACTATATCGCCAAAGAATTGCCCTTGAGTGCTTTACAACCCCAGAATTTGCCCAAAGATTAGCAGGGGTCAGTGGTGATATTAATAAACCAGTTTGTGTATTTGTAAATCGGCGGGGACAGGTAATCAGAGTGGGATTAGGCACTCCTAATCATGCCCAAATTCCCCTGATGGAACTGCCTCGCTATGGGGAAGAACGTCTGTGTGGGCTGCGCTGTATTGCGGCTACCCTTAAGCATGAGCCTCCTAGTGTGGCAGACTTAACGGCGATGGCAATGCAACGGCTAGATAGCTTGGTAATGGTAACTGTCAGCAGTAAAGGCTATGTCGATCGCGTTTATACAGCCCATGTTTTACCTGAATCAATGGAAAAAGAATCTTGGTATGTTTCTCCGCCCCAAAGCCTTGATGCCGTTAGTAAGCAGGATTTCTTAGAATTAGTTTCAGGGTTAGAGGACGAGTTTCGCCGTGAATATAAAGCCCAAGTTGTTGAAGATGAACAAGATCGAGTAATTTTAGTGGGTTTAATTACCAGTGATTCTGCCTATCGATCTTCCCAAAAGAAATCTACCCAAAATCCCCAAGAACTTCTAACTGAACTAGGACAATTGGTAGATAGTGCGGGTGGTATGGTTTTAGATACGATTTTGCAAAAACGCGATCGCCCCCATCCTCAAACTGTATTAGGAGAAGGAAAGGTTCAAGAAATTGCCCTAGCAGCTCAAACTCAAGGAGCAAACTTGATTGTGTTTGGGCGGGAGCTATCCCCCGCCCAAATTCGGAACTTAGAAAGATTAATGGGAATTAGGGTAAGCGATCGCACCGAAGTAATTTTAGATATATTTGCTCAACGTGCCCAATCCGCCGCAGGTAAGCTCCAAGTCGAACTGGCGCAACTGCAATATCGATTACCCCGCCTAGCAGGTAGAGGCCTAACCTTATCAAGATTAGGAGGAGGAATCGGCACCCGTGGACCTGGGGAAACTAAACTGGAAACCGATCGCCGAGTGATTCAAAAACGGATTACGCAACTTCAGCACCAAGTCGATCAATTGCAATCCCAACGGGCAAGAATGCGCCAACAACGGATCGATCAAGAAATTCCCACCGTAGCGATCGTGGGTTATACGAATGCAGGGAAATCAACTTTACTCAATGCCCTCACCAAGTCGACGGTTTATGCTGCTGATAAGCTGTTTGCTACCCTCGATCCCACCACTCGCCGCCTGCACATTCGTAATCAAGATCAAGAAGATGAATCTAATCCCCAAACGATTCTGTTAACCGATACCGTGGGATTTATTCACGAACTGCCTCCTCCTCTTGTCAACGCCTTTCGTGCCACCCTTGAAGAAGTCACAGAAGCCGATGTCTTAATACATTTAGTCGATATCTCCCATGAGGCGTGGGAATCTCAACTGAAAGCAGTAAATCAAATTTTAGCGGATATGCCGATCGCCGTAGGAGCAACCTTAACTGTATTTAATAAAATTGACTCGGTGCCAGATTTGGAAGAGATTAAAGAAAGATATCCCGATGCAATCTATATCTCTGCTGCTCAACGCCAAGGACTAGAACAACTCTCCCAAGCTCTAATTTCAGTGGTACTGTCTGAGGTCGCTTGAGTTTAAATTCCATATCTAAAGATTTACTTTTTCATTTCTAGCCATGGGCAATATATATTTCGGTATATTTTTTTGGCGTATTTTATACCTTGATTATTACTGGAGTTTAGACTAAAATCTGATATTACCAGTCAAGAAAAGTGGTCAGCCATAGTAGACAGACCACTTAATGATGGAAGCTGATAATTGATAACCTATCAACTTCATCATGAACAGTTTGGAGAAAATCGAGAAATTTC
>JBBQHY010000008.1:0-20348 GCA_038324415.1 Pseudanabaenales cyanobacterium
ACCTATTAGGGCAGCCAAGAGGTGTTCTACTGTGCGTACAGTTTGACTATCCTTTCCCAGTTCCGTTGACATTTTGGTAGATGAGACAGAGTTAGACTGGGCGGGGATCGCACAGTTATTAATTACAAAATACCTTCCTGTGTTCGCAGGCGCAGGAAGGATGGTTACGGTGCTTGCCAATCCACTATGTAGCCCTACCCCTTTAATAAAGAAAGAATTGGCGATCGTATTTTGGCATCTAGTTATAATTGGCATAACCTAAAAATCCAGATCCAAATCAACATCAACAGAACTCTTAAGCACCCCAATTCCTAATTCTTCAGAATCAATCAATGGCACCTCATAATAGGCAAGAATATGATTGGGATTAGGTCTCCCCTTAGTTGCCCCAGATATACCCATAGCAATAACTACACCACAAATACCTTTGGTACTTTTACACCGTTTTAGCCATCTTTTTCGCATTTCTTGATCGGGAGGATAGTCCTCTTCGCTAAACTCCCCAAATAAGTGCAGTTCCTCATTGCCCATCACTAGTAAACCTAGTTCAGAGCGATCGCCCATAAATTCCGCGGGATTAAAACAAACTCCTTGAATATTGCCTAGAGCCTTAACTTGCTTAATCAGTTCTGCAGCTTTGGGGCGTGAAGTTTGTAATAACAGTACTGAAAATGCATCGCCTTTTTGAGGAAAATCTTGCAAATAAAGATTAGCAGCAGGGGTATATTCTCGCCATAGCTTTAGACCTTCCCATGAAATCCCTAAAAGCTTAATGAGAGTATTATCAGGAAGTAAATCTTGATGAATGGTTATATCTTCTTCGTCTCCATCATCAACAATCTGTTGAATTTCCTCTTCTAAGTCAGGGACAGTTTTGACCACCACCTTTGCTTCTTTGGGTGCCTCACCAGTGGGGGGCTTAATTTTATAGGAAGCTTTAATTTCCTCATACTCACCATTTTCCAGTTGGTCTTTATGGCTGGCAATAAACAGATTCAGGCTCTGCATTGCTACCGTTAAAGCTATCGCTTCTTCTTCATACAAAAATGGTCTACCACCTTCTAGGGGATGCAAAATGCCAAAAATCGGATGAATATCATCGCTATTAATCGCCCAGCCTTGGTTAGTAATTGTGCGGATCTCTGACTCAGATAGGGATTCGTTAGATTCAAATAAAGTAAACAGGCAGTCTTGACGTAGGAATGTTTCTTCTAAATCTTCGCTTTCATCCTCGGCAATTAACTGACGAAAGCGGACAAGGGTTTCACGGGAACGATAAAAAATTACACCCCGTTCCATACCCAAATGCCCCATGACCACAGCATAGAGAGTATCTACATCCCATTTATTAATTTCGATCGCCAAAACCTGATGATCCCACATATATTCCCAAGGGCAACTCCGCCAGAGGATATCCGCCTGAGCATAGAGAGCCTGTGCCTGAATTGGGGGTACGGTCGGAGGTGTAACTTGGGTATGTTGAATCAGATTATTAAAAATCTCATCGATCATCGGTAAATGATTTATATGTTCAACACAAATATCTAAACTTTGGAGTACACCCCGTAAATAAAACTGTAATGAGCGATCGCGTACTAAGATTTTCTGGGGACGACTAGGCTGGCTCGGACTTTGGGGACGTTCGATCGCCTGTAATAATGCTCGCACAATTGCCTCTTGCCCCATATTAGGTTCTACCACATCCATAGAGCGCACTACGCCCATAGAGCCATCCACCCACATAATGCATTGGGGTTTATCTTCATTGGTATGATCTGCCAAGTGGATCAAATTGCTCCCATCTTGTTCAGACACCGTGGGCAGCGATCGCCTGTCACCCTCCCAAACAGAATTAGACTGCGTAATCTTTTTTAAACGGCTTATGGTTGAACTTTTAAGGACTGTCATCAAGAACTCCGAGCAATGCGAACTCTAAACTGCGAAAAGTGTATAGGGAGGTATAAAATTCTAAGTTACCTTTGAATCAAGTAGCAAGCAAATCCCGCTTTACTATATTAAGCAACCATGTAACTAATTTCACCAGTTAATCAATTTCACCAGCTAACATAGTTAAAATTGAAATGTTAAAATCATATCGACAAACTTAAATATTAAACCCATGGATGAACTTAGACCCATACTTCAAGAATTAACTTCACAACCTACCGCATTTTTTGGTGGTTTGGTCGCTGGGTTACTACAACTTGATCTAAATGAAGACCCCCTTAAAACTTGGCTAGGGCAGCAAGGTGTAGCTTCAACCAGTTCCACAACCGCTTCTCAAAAATCTGGTCCCCAGTCTATATCAATCGATTAGATGGCAATAGCCAAATTTGATTCACCTGATTATCTTTGCTCATAATCCAACTGCGCTGATACTTATTGAAGACGACAACATAGACATAACATAGATATAACTACTATGACCTTTCGTGGATCAGTGACTTTAAAAGACAAGCTCTTTAGCTGCCTAGCCTATGCTCTGCCTATGGCATCAGCCGCCATATACGGGATCTCGATATTTAACCAAGTTCCTTATATTGTTTACCCATTCTTGCCATTCATTGCTCTACTTGGGGTATTGAATATTCAGATCATTCCCCAACTAATTTCCGTTGATGTCGTGGTATTTCTGAGCATATATTTCTTTGTAATTAGAAATCTCAATATCCCCCACTTTGTGCGATTTAACGCCATGCAGTCCATCCTACTGCGGATTATACTGATTCTAATTCAAGTTGTAAGTAGTCTACTATCTCCAGTTTTAGGAAATTTAAGCTCAATCGGATTTTTAGGAGAGGTTTTTGACAACACGATTTTTATTGGTTTTACCGCCGCTTGTATTTATGCCGTAGTCCAAACTATTCGTGGAGCCTACGCTGAAATGCCAATTGTCTCCGATGCCGCCTATTACCAAGTTCCTCATTAGTCCATTTTTTAGGAAATAGGTAGATTTTAGATTGCTTAAAATTTTGATATTTATGCGATCAACTTAAATCCATTAATTAAAAAATCTGAGAAATACCTATTTAACTTAATAAATTTCACTTCGATGCCCAATTCTGATGATAATGATTACCTTATTTTTAGGTTCAAAATCATATATACTCCATTCCCACCATAGAAATATATACAGTTTAAATGGGGTTAAGGGGCAAAGCCCCTTCGTGGGGGCGCAGCCCCCACACCCCCAAAAGACTAATCTTTGACTGGGAAGGGAGTAACTCGATAATCTCCAACTCTTAACTTATAGAATCCCGACAATTGTCCTGTCAGAGATAAGGGAACAACTTGCTCAAAATTGATACCTAGCCATTGAATCTTATTAAGAATTCGTAAGCGGACTGACTGCGTTAGCCGATCTAAATCATCCAACGACTCAGCTTCAAAAGTTACAGAAAACTCATTTAATGTTCGATTCCATACCTTGTATATACTTCTGATGCAGAAATAGTATGTCTTCCAGTTAGCCGTTTACGTCGTATTTCTAATAAACTCTCTTTGAATGATTCCTTGATCTGATCTCCATCATCAATATCTCCAAAATAATCATCAAGAATTTCATTAATACTGGATCGGATTAAAGTCTTTAACTGTTCCTCTGTCATATCTTTTACTTGCATAGTTTCCATGAATGAAATACATCTGTAGACTATATCAAATTAATTTACCCCAAAAAGATAGGTCATAACCGCCGTGACCACTAATATTTTGAGGATTTAGTAGGGTATCAATAATTGTAAAAATTGTTGGAGAAGATTAATTCCTAATCCATTTCTTCTAAGCGAATTCTTGGATCAACAGCTTTTAATAGTAAATCGGCGAGCAAGTTCCCAATTACCAACATAAGTGTGCCAAGGGTTAAGCCTGCCATCACCAAGTTGACATCTTTTTGCTGCACAGCTTGAAGTAGAAGTTTACCTAAACCTGGTAAGCCAAAAAAGTACTCAGTAATAAACGAACCACCTAGTAAGCCCGAAAGTTCAAATCCTAAAAGGGTAATTAAAGGATTAATGGCATTGCGAAGAGCGTGGATATAAATTACTCGATTTTCAGATAAGCCCTTAGAACGAGCGGTTTTAATATAATCTTGGCGCAATACATCTAGTAAATTTCCCCGCATTAATCTCTGTAAGCCTACAAAACCGATTACAGTCAAAGTGAATACAGGTAAAATCAGGTGATAGGCAATGTCGATAATTTTGCCAAACCAATTAAAATCGCTAAAATCTATACTGGTTAAGCCACCCACGGGAAATAGGGAAGTACTTTGGGCAAACATTAGTACCAAAATTGCCAAAATAAAACTGGGAAATCCCTGCACGGCATAGCTGATAACTTGAATAATTTGATCGAGTTTTGTATTTTGCTTAACGGCACAGAATATTCCTAGTGGGATAGCGATCGCCCAAGTGGTGATTAAAGAAGCGATCGCTAAGATTAAAGTATTTCCTGCTCTTTCGCTTACAAGTTGCAACACAGGCGCATTACCCTGACAGGTTCGACCTAAATTCCCCTGCAAAGCACTTCCTAGCCAATTAGTGTATTGAATTAAAACTGGTTTGTCATAACCTAGTCGGGCTTTTTCCGACTCAATAAACTCCTTAGAAGTCGAGGGATTAAGTTTTACATCCGTAAAACAATCACCAGGAGAAAGCTTCAGCATCATGAAGCTCAAAACTGATACTAGAAATATGACTAAACCAGCTTGGCTCAGGCGTTTTAAAATATAGGAAAGATTGTCATTCATGGGAATTTATACCGAACTAGTACCAAGCGATCCAATATCACGGCGATAGTATGCTTCATCATAGGTAATATGACCTACGGCTCGATAGGCAGAGGCGATCGCTTCATTTAAATGTTTACCCGTAGCACTGACACCCAAAACCCTACCCCCATTACTGATTAATGTTTTATCTTTAATCCGAGTACCCGCCTGAAATACGACTGCGCCAGTTTCTTCAGCTTTTTTAATGCCCGAAATTAGTTTTCCTGTTTCTGGAGCTTCAGGATAACCGCCACTGGTCATCACCACACAAACTGAGGCTCCGGGCTTCCAGCTTATCGGTAGCAGTTGATCTAGCCTTTTTTCGACACAGGCTAATAATAAATCTTCGAGGGGTGAATTTAGTAATGGTAAAATAACTTGAGTTTCTGGATCGCCAAATCTGGCATTAAATTCAATTACTATTGGTTTACCTTCAGGGGTAATCATTAAGCCCGCATAGAGACAGCCACAGTAATTTATCTGGCGATCGCTCAAAGCCGCAATAGTTGGTTCAAGGATAGTTGCCTGAATTTCTGCCATTAACTGCGGATTCATTAAGGCACTAGGGGCATAGGCTCCCATTCCACCCGTATTTGGTCCTAGATCGCCATCTTTTAAGCGTTTATAGTCTTGAGCAGGCATTAATGGTCGAATTGTCACACCATCGGTAATTGCCAAGATTGATACTTCCTGTCCAGTTAAATATTCTTCAATTAAGACTTTGGCACTTCCAAATTCTCCAGTAAATATTTGATCGATCGCCACTATTGCCTGATCTAATTCCATTGCTACAGTTACACCTTTACCACTGGCTAAACCATCAGCTTTAATGACGATTGGAACTCCCTGCGATCGCACATAGTCCTTTGCTAATTCTGGGTCTGTAAAGGTAGCACTCGTCGCAGTGGGAATACCTGAACTTTTCATTAATTCCTTTGCCCAAGTTTTACTAGATTCAATTTGAGCCGCAGTTTGGGTTGGACCAAATACAGGTAAATTGGCAGCATGAAAGTAATCGACAATCCCCATTGCTAGCGGCAACTCTGGACCAATTACAGTCAAAGCTACGCCCTGAACCCCTGCAAACCGCCGAATCCCCTCAAAATCACTGACGGCAAAGGATAAATTTTGACATTTGGACATGGTTGCAGTGCCACCATTTCCAGGAATACAGAGAATTTGCGTTACTTTCTCGGATTGAGCAAATTTCCATGCTAGGGCGTGTTCTCGACCACCACTACCTACGATTAGAACTTTCAAGGCTTTACCTACAAAATGCTTATTAGGCAGAAATTATAGCAATATCCAGTCCTTGTAGTTCATACTATCTCAAAAATTAAAACTATGCTTAGATCTGAAGTAATATGTAAGCCAATAGTTAGCTATATTTAGATTCTAGGCTGGGGCAATCGCTTAAGTTCTAGTAAAAAGTTTGACGCTCCAAAAAAACATTCTAAGTCTGGTTTATAGATGATTTGTGTAACTCCATGTTTGAGAATAAGATAAAAATTATATGAACTGTTGAGCATCGTCCATACATCAAAAAGCATACATTTAGTAGCAAGAGAAGCTGAGCCGATTTCTACTTGAATAAAACTAATTTTCTTTCTACTCAATATATCACTTATTCCTTCTAAAGCTGACAACTCATAACCTTCAATATCAAACTTTAAGAAATCAATTTTATCTATTTTATTTTCTTGACAAAAATCATCTAACTTTATGGAATTTACCTTCTCTGATTGAATTTCTTCTTTTTGTTGACTAGAACCTTGAGCAATCATAACTTCCATTGAAAGACTAGCGCCACAGGATCCTTCTCAAGAGTAATATAGTTCAGCAAGATCATTTTTGTTGGAAACGCCAAGTTTAAATAATTTAATATTTATCGAACATCCGAATTCTTTTTGTAAGGCATCAAAACATACTTGAGATCGCTCAAATAAATACACCTCAGCAAGAGTATTTTGTTTTTTAATTAAATCTAAAACCATCTTAGTTTAAGAATCATAATTGGCTCCGCAATCAAATAAAACTAATTCTTTTGAATTTTCTCCATGATTATGTAGTTTATTTAATGCCCATTCTAATGCCACTTTTTCGCCGCTATATTTGGGATTTAAAGAGGCAGCACTTATCCGATTCATAGCATATAAACATAATTTATTTATAAAATAAATTGGCTTAAAAAATATTGGTCTAGAAAATATAAATACAAATAGCTTAATAAATAATTCATTCATTTTATGTACACTACAAAAAAAGGCTAAGTTCCCCGAATTAGTTTTCAATAAAGCTTTAATATTTATACTGTTTTACCTATACAAATTAAATTATCGCTAAAAGCTCTACCTTAAAAGAATTTATACCAGTTCTTATCAGTAAAAGGAATACGTCCTTGATTAGAGTAGTCGACTTTGATTTCATTTAATCCGCATTCTTGAAATATGCGAATGAGGTCAATTTCTAAAAGAGCAGTTATATGGGTAGGATAGCAATCAGGGTATGATTGAAAGGCGTTGAATTCATTTTTGATTAGTAGAGTTAATTTGCTTAATAGACTGAGTTGATTAGGAGTGGTCACCATAACTAAACCATTGGGCTTTACTAATCGCACTAATTCCCGCACAAAGGCTCTAGAATTTTCTAAATGTTCTATCGTTTCCACTGAGCAAACTATATCGGCAAAACCATCAGGCAAAGCAACTCTACCTGAATCAAGATTAACTTTTCTTAATTCTAGATGCTTTGGAAAATCTGGATACTGAACTACATCTACTCCAACGTAGCGATCGCATTTACCCTACATACTTAAATAAATTACCCTGACCACAACCCACATCCACAATTATGCCATTTTGAGTCTGCCCCAGAGATTTAACCACCATTTGATAGATAGCATTATTACTACTTCCTTGACTTAGCTCTGCTCGTATTTCTGTTTTCATGGGTTGGGAAGAAGTGGACTTTAAGACATGCTCGGGCGATCGCCACTAAATATCCCTGCATTATTCCTGTAATTTTCACGTTAGTGCAAATTCGCTTACTGAGATCTGTATAGAATATGAGCTATTTGAATTAAAGAAAAGTTTGGGCGATCGCTTCTAGATTTGCCGCACAGATACCTTTCTCCGTAATTAGACCTGAAACAAAGTGGTTAGGGGTAATATCAAAACCGTAATTTATCGCTTTACTATCGTTGGGCGCAATTCTAATTTTTGTGAGAATTTGATCCTCGGTTATACCTTGCATATATAAAACTTCATCGACATTTCTGGTTTCAATTTCTACTTCTTTAATGCCATCAATTAAATCAAAATCAAAGGTAGAACTGGGCAAAGCCACATAGAAAGGAACTTGATTATCTGCTGCGGCTAATGCTTTTAAATAAGTACCGATCTTATTAATGACATCACCTTTTCTTGTCACTCGATCTGCACCAACAATACACAGATCTACCATGCCATATTGCATTAACAGACCACCTGTATTATCGGCAATAATTGTATGATTAATTCCTGCTTGTGCTAGTTCCCAAGCTGTTAGAAATGCACCTTGATTTCGGGGTCTAGTTTCATCTACCCAAACGTGAATATCTATGCCTCTTGCCTGTGCCTCATAAATGGGAGCAAGGGCGGAACCGCTATCCACGATCGCTAGCCAACCAGCATTACAATGGGTAAGAATATTGACGGTTTGACCAGATTTTGCTTCGCTAATCTCTTGAATGCGATCGCAACCAAAATGACCAATTTTTGCCGAACTTTCTACATCTTCATCGCAAATTTTAATCGCTTCTTGTCTGGCTTCACTAATAATATCTTGACCAGAAGTATGGACATTTTCAATTACTCTCATTACCCGATCTACTGCCCAAGTTAAGTTAACTGCTGTAGGTCGAGCTATGCGAATTTGCTGAGCTATTTTTTTGATTTCTTGGAGATTTCCTCGAGTAGCGATCGCCGCTAGATACACACCAATTGCACCTACATTACCAATTACTCCCGCTCCACGCACATTCATATTTTGAATAGCGGCGATCGCATCGTCGGGCGTTATTAATATTTTGGTTTCATAGCTAAAAGGTAATTTAGTTTGATCGATAATTACTAAACTTTCGTCATTTAGCCAAAATGGTTTATAGATGCCATTAACCACTACCTTAAACTCCTAAATTTTTGTAAGGATCACCAATATTTGTGTCTAGACCATGATCATAAAGCTGGGAGTAACTCTGTAGATATATTTTTTTGATACTTATGTTTAAAGATTTAACCTCTCAGAATTTTGTATAGAGTATTTAAGTTTTGATCTGAGTCTCTGAGCCTTGATGTCATAATCTGTAAAGATCAATTAAGAAGAATATGACTGCCACAGCCTCCAATAAAACCGAAATCCCTACTGACGCTAAAGCCCAAGTTAGCGAATTTATGCAAAGCTTTCAAGATCGAATTTGTGCGGGCTTAGAAGAATTAGACGGCAAAGCCAAATTTAAACAAGATTCATGGCAAAGAGAAGAAGGCGGTGGTGGGCGATCGCGCGTGATGTCCGAAGGCAGAATATTTGAGAAAGGTGGAGTAAATTTTTCTGAAGTCTATGGCTCCCATTTGCCTCCAAGTATTCTCAAACAATACCCTGAAGCGGCAGGTCAGATTTTTTATGCTACGGGGACATCAATGGTGTTGCATCCCCGAAATCCTTATGTACCGACCGTACATTTGAATTATCGTTATTTTCAGGTTGGAAATATTTGGTGGTTTGGTGGCGGCTTAGATTTAACACCCTATTATGGCTTTGCCGAAGATGCTCAATTTTTACATACTACTTTGAAAGCTGCATGCGATCGCCACAATCCCAACTACTATCCTGTATTCAAAGCTTGGTGTGATGATTATTTCTATCTCAAACATCGAGGCGAAACTAGAGGCGTAGGTGGAATTTTCTTTGATTACCAAAATAGTGAACCGAAGCTCTATAAAAATAGTAATGATTCCCTCAAAGCCCAGCAACTGAGTAATGAACTAGAAAACTTTCCTGAGCGGTCTTGGCAGGAGATTTTTGATTTTGTTCAGGATTGTGCAGGTTCATTCTTGAAAGCCTATGTTCCGATCGTGCAACGTCGTCAAGATACCCCCTATGGAGATCCAGAACGTAACTTTCAACTTTATCGGCGCGGTCGCTATGTAGAATTTAACCTAGTATATGACCGAGGTACAATTTTTGGTCTGCAAACTAACGGACGCACGGAATCAATTCTAATGTCTCTGCCACCATTAGTCCGTTGGGAATACGATTATCATCCCGAACCAAATACCCCAGAGTCTGAGCTATACGATCTATTCCTCAAGCCTCAAGATTGGGTTAACTGGAAAAGCTAATTGGGAGTATTTTAGAGTTGTTTCCTTCCCAGTTAGGAATATTTATACAGTTAGGAAGGATTAATGCGATCGCCCCATCGAGCCAGAAGATTAGCACCTTAAAAAATCAATTTTTATTGCTTAGATTTGCTAACTCTTCGGCAAAAATAATTTTTATGTGCTCGTATTCAGATCTTAATTGCGGTAGTAACTCCTCAAGTTGTTGGGTGCTATGCAATTTTGCCGCTTTTTCGATCGCACTGGCAATTTCGGCAATGTTAACTGCTCCTAAACTACCGCTAGTGGACTTTAAGTTGTGGGCTGAGAAATATAGCCCGTCATAGTTTTGAAGTTTTAAATCATTTTCTAGAGATTTGACTAGGTCGGATGCCGTGGTTATGTACTCATCTATAATTTTGCTAAGATTCTCCACAGATAAGTACTCCAGTAAAGATTTGAGCGTATTACGGTTAATGGGAGTTTTTTTTGCGATCGCTGGAGTTGATATCTGAGATCTTTCGATCACTTTAATTAACTCATTAGTTAAAACTGGTTTGCTAATGTAATCGTCCATCCCTGCTTCAAAACATTTAGCGATCGCATCTGGGAAGATATTAGCGGTCATTGCCACAATTCGTGGTCGATTTACCAAGCTTTGACTGCGAATAATACGGGTAGCCGCAAGTCCATCCATTTCTGGCATTTGCATATCCATGAAAATCAGGTCAAAATTTTGCTGCTGGGTCATAATTACAGCCTCTTTACCATTACCAGCGATCGCAGGGTGGTAGCCAAATTTTTCGAGCATTGCCACAGCTACTTTTTGATTTATAGCATTATCCTCAACCAGTAGAATCTGAAGCGGATTGGTTCGGGCTGAGGGTAGTGATGGTAAAATTTCTGGATCTCCCCATTCTCGATCGGCAAAAATAGAGCTGAGCCTCTTAAGCAATTGCGAACCCTTAACTGGTTTTGTCAGGGTAGAGGCAAGCACAGAATCTGCATATTGTTGCCGATAATCTAAAGTGGTCAAAAGCACAATCGGAAATTTGTATCCCTTGGTCTGGATCAGTCTCGCCAATTGTCCCCCATCCATCTCTGGCATCTTCATATCTAAAATTGCCAGATCGAAGTTGGAATCAAATTCTAAAATATCCAATGCTTCTGTGCCCATTCCTGCGGTTTGCACAACCATGCCCCAAGCCTGCATCTGTATAGTTAAGATCTGGCGACTCGTAGCATTGTCATCAACTATTAATACCCTTTTCCCATGCAGGTATTCTAGGGGTTGAGGGGCAGGTAGATTTCGATCGCAAGCTACGGGAACTACAAAGTTGAAGGTAGAACCTAAACCGAGTTCCGATTTCACTTCTAAGCTACCGCCCATAATTTCGCAGAGGCGTTTGCTAATCACTAAACCTAAACCAGTCCCCCCATAGCGTCTAGTAATGGAACTATCTCCTTGGGCAAAGGGTTGAAATAATCGCTCTAGCTGATCGCTGGCGATGCCAATCCCCGAGTCTTTAACTTTGAAATATACGGCGCATTCGCGATCCGAAACCTCGTTAGCCTTTACCGATATATTCACTTCACCTTTGTCGGTAAACTTAATGGCATTACCAACTAAATTGATTAGAATCTGCCTCAGCCTTCCCACATCACCAGTCACAATCTCAGGAACTTTAGGATCGATTAAAGCTGTCAGTTCGATGTTCTTCTCTGCTGCCTTTGTTGCAAAGAGATCTAAAATTTCTTCAACACAAGTTTGGAGGCAAAAAGGCACTAACTCTAGCTCGATCCGATTTGCTTCAATTTTAGAAAAGTCGAGAATATGATTAATCACGGTGAGCAGGGCATCGCCACCCATGCGAATAGTTTCGACAAAGCTTTTTTGTTCTAAATTTAAGGACGTATCTAAAAGCACTCCTGTCATACCAATCACAGCATTCATCGGCGTGCGAATTTCATGGCTCATCATTGCTAGAAACTCACTTTTGGCTTGGTTAGCTGCTTCTGCGGCTTCTTTTGCTTCTTTTAGTTCTAATGCCTGTTTTTGGACTTGGGTATATAGTTCGGCATTTTTGACCGAAATTCCCAACTGAATGCCGATTTGGATCGCGATCGCCGCTTCATTATCTTTCCATGCTCTAGGTGCAGAGTTTTGATATGATGACAACAGACCCCATAGTTTATCGCCTCGAAAAATAGGCACAGTTAAATATGCCCTTGATTCAAGGCTTTCCAAAAGTTTGATATAACAATCTTCAAATCCTGCCGCATAGATGTCATCAATACAAAGATGGGTTCCTAACCGATATTGGCTGCCTTGAGTATCTTGAAGATAGGTATCAATTACATCGTTTTCAATTTGATCTAGCTCCTCCATCTGTTTGACAATACAGCGATCGCTACCCAAACTATTTTCAGAAATGAGCGTACCTTCTTGTTGGCTAGTAATTAGTGAACTCCAGCCCTTACCCACCGACTCTGCGACAAATAGCCCGCTCCAATCGGGGTTAAACCGATAAATAACTACGCGATCGCAGGCTAATACCTCCCGCATTTCGGCAACGGTGGTTCTAAAAATTTCCTCTAAATCGAGGGTACGTCGAATGCGGTTGGCAATCTGAAATATTAGTTGCTCTTGGAGGAGCTTCTTTTGGAGCATGGCTTCAGTCGCTTTGCGATCGCTAATATCAAATGCAATAGTTCCAACCGCATAGGGCTGATGATTGTCATAATCCATCAGAGGAAATATAGTTGTTACGAAAGTACGAGAACCATCGAACAGATCTATAGTTATTTCTTCTGAAATAACTGTAGCTTCTGTTAATCTCTTTTTTTCTTTGTTCCGAATGTTATCTGCTTGCGATACATCAAACAAATCGTAGGCAGTCTTTCCCAACACTTCAGCTTCTGATTTTCGGAATTTCGTCTGAAATTCTGAGTTTACAAATAGGTAGCGCCCCTCTCGATCTTTAATATGAATAATTGCTGGAGCATAACTGCTAAAGGATTTGAGCCTTTGTTCGCTTTGACGTAGAGCTTGTTCTGTCAATTTACGGTGGCTGATATCTGTGGCGATCGCAATGGCAGTAGGTTTTTCGCCTTCACGATCAAGTAAAGTACTACTCATTTCAACACAAATAATTTCTGTCCCATCCATCCGTACAACGGTATATTCAAAAGGAGATAAAGATTCTCCATTAAAAAGTTTTTTATGGCGTTCTCGTAAAATTTGATGCTGACTAGGAATGATAAACCTAGAAATAGGCTCATTAAAGATATCCTCGAGCCCATTCGCTCCTAATAGCTTCACTCCGGCTTGATTGACAAATGTAAATTTTAGTTCGATGTCAAAGATCGCGATCGCATAAGGACTAAATTCTACTAATTTCTGAAACCGTTGCTCGCTATTATTTTCTTGGTTGGAATTGATTAAAGATTGGGGCTGGAGATTAAGCAAAATATCTTCTAAAGTGATCATTCCTAATAACTGCTGATCGGCGCCAATCACTCCTAAATGTTGGGTTTGTCGAGCCTGAAAGATTGTCAAAACTTGATGCGGTTCGCTGTTAGCATTAAGTTCAGCCTGAGAAATTACTTCTAAAGTTTTGGTTTCGATCTCACCTACGGTAATTTCAAATGTAATCTGCCTAGTTGCCATCCAAGCGATTACACTTTGCTCTGTTAAAATTCCTCGTTCTGGAGAATCAATGAGAATGTAGTTGTATCCTTGGCTCATCAAAGCAATCGCTTCAACGAGTCTTGTCGATGGCGCCACTACCAAAGGTGCCCGTTTTAGCCAATTAATTTCCTGAGAGTTCATTTTTATCGCTATTACTACTTCTATTCTCATCGAAAATTTAAGAGTTAGGGGTCAACCATAATTATTTTTTGTACAAGTAAAGTTTTGTAGAAGTGAAAGCAAAGGTGATATGCAAAAAAATAGGTGAGCATAACTCACCCTAAACATATTCAGATTGACTTTAATTTAACTTTTTATGATCTAGCTCGCAGCCTGTAGTCTGGCACGAATACGTTTTACAGATTGTTCTGCCTGCATTTTCCCTTGCTTATCATCGTCTTTAAGGCTATTGAGCTTTTTTTGAGCAACTTCTAGCTCTTTTTGAGTCTCAGCCACGTTAACTTTACTGCCTGCGATCGCTGAATTCACCAAAACTGTGACTTCATTTTCTTCAATTTCAGCGACTCCACCCATTAAGGCGATCGCTGACCATTGATTATTAGCCTTGAAACGCATTACTCCGATATCTAACACTGTAGTTAAAGGAGCGTGATTAGTTAAAATTCCCAACTGTCCCGTAGAACTAGGAAGTATAACTTCATCCGCAGTGGCATCGAGCACAGTCTCCCCTGGAGATATAACTTTTACGGTTAGAGTCATGTTAATTACTTAGCCTTTAATTTTTCAGCCTTGGCGATCGCTTCGTCAATATTGCCAACTAGATAAAATGCTTGTTCGGGCAGAGCATCTAGTTCGCCAGAGAGGATCATTTTGAAGCCTTTAATGTTTTCTTCTAAAGTGACATACTTACCGGGAGAACCAGTAAAGATTTCTGCCACAAAGAAGGGTTGAGATAGGAACCGCTCAATTTTGCGGGCACGAGCGACAACGGTTTGATCGTCTTCAGATAATTCATCTAACCCCAAGATGGCGATAATATCCTGTAGTTCCTTGTAACGTTGCAAGGTTTGTTGAACTTCACGGGCGGTAGCATAGTGCTCTTCACTAACAATGCCTGGTTGCAACATAGTTGAAGCGGAACCTAATGGATCGACTGCGGGGTAGATACCCTTAGAAGCCAAACTCCGAGACAGGGTGGTAGTAGCATCTAAGTGGGCAAATGTAGTGGCAGGAGCAGGATCGGTAAAGTCATCTGCAGGTACATAAACAGCTTGGATAGAGGTGATAGAACCATCAGTAGTACTGGTAATCCGTTCTTGCAAGTCACCCATTTCTGTACCCAAAGTCGGTTGATACCCTACCGCAGAAGGCATCCGACCTAAAAGTGCCGATACTTCGGAACCTGCTTGCACAAAACGGAAGATATTGTCAATGAATAAGAGCACATCTTGTTTAGAGATATCACGGAAATATTCCGCCATAGTTAAAGCAGACAGAGCTACACGCATTCTGGCTCCAGGGGGCTCATTCATCTGACCATACACCAAAGCTACGCTATTGATAACACCAGATTCTTTGAACTCGTTATACAGGTCATTACCTTCACGTGTGCGTTCGCCTACACCAGCAAATACGGATACACCAGAGTGCTTTTTAGCAATGTTGTTAATTAGCTCTTGAATTAAAACAGTCTTACCTACGCCCGCACCGCCAAAGAGTCCAATTTTTCCACCCTTACGGTAAGGGGCAAGTAGGTCAATTACTTTGATTCCAGTCTCGAATACTTCAGGTTTGATTGTGAGATTGACAAACAAAGGTGAATCACGGTGGATGGGTAAAGTTTCTTTTGTATCAACTGGACCTAGTTCATCCACAGTCTCGCCGAGAACGTTAAAAATTCTGCCGAGTACGGCATTTCCAACTGGAACGCTAATTGCTGCGCCTGTATCTTTAGTTTCCATACCCCGAACTACGCCATCAGTCGTACTCATGGCTACAGCTCGGACTTGGTTATCACCCAGTAGTTGCTGAACTTCGCAGGTAACTCTAACGTCTTGACCAGCTTCGTTTCTTCCAGAGATTACTAAAGCGTTATAAATCTCAGGCATTTTGCCGTTGGGAAATTCCACATCCACAACAGGTCCAATGACTTTGGTGATGTAACCAATACTTGTTTTTTCTGCGGTAGTGACCATGCTAGCTTTATAGTGATTATTAATACTGCCACCCTTCAAAATATCATTTTATGGACAGTTTTAAATTGAGAAGTTAAAAAAAGTCCAACATTCTACATCAACCTCTCTAAGTAACTAATGAGGCTAACTACCTGCTGGGGTTTCAAAGTACAAAATATCGATGAAAACTGCCCCTGTTAGGAGTAAAAGCTTTTGATCGAGATTTAGTGTTTGATCCATAAATCTAACTCTGAAGTTATCAGAATCTGTAAATAGTTCTTTGCCTAATCCAGACCACTTTTTTTCGATAATGGCAACTTTTTTAATACCTATAGTCACTGGAAATGTCCAAAATTTCCAAAATGGAGAATTTACAGTCATGATTACGCGATCTTGGCTATCTAAAAAATCAAACTTTTTATTAAACCACGCAAATCTTTGTTGGAGACTGCCCACGAGGCGATCGCCAGATCCGTAAATATCCAAACGGTTAAAGAACCAACGAAAGGGATGATTCGCCCGAAATGTTCTTTGGTCGTGTATGTCCGTGCCAATAATATCAAAGGTGCGCCAATGTCCTAAAAATTGGCGTAAAAGTACATCTCCAAACCCCAGCTTTGCCTCAGCACAGTAGCCAAATGGTTTACCACCTTCAGTTTGAATCCAGTAGCGGTTACGGCATTCAAATCCGAAAATCTCTGCAGCTTCAAATTTCTGCTTAATTAAAATTACATTGCTACTAGTTAGAGTTTGCAAGAATTTACTCATGTTTTTACTTTTGCTCTAAAAATTAAGGGCTGCAATATTAATTAGGAGATTTCTTTTAAACAATCTACCCACCTCCCTGCCCCTAATTCTGGGGGTTCTAAAAATCAAAGTCCCCAGAATTGGGGATTTAGGAGCTTTGGATTGGGTAATTTATTACCAAAAATCGCCTTAACAGCCCAATTGCTCAAAATTTATTTACTACCAAGCACTTTTTGCTTTAGGGTTGAAGTCTTAAGAGCAAGCTCACGGCGGGTATCGGCAAATAATAAGTAGCGATAGCTAAACCAGATGAAATAGACAAGCCCGATTAATTCTAATAATGAAGAAAATAGAGGAATATTGTTAATAATATTGATTACCCCAATCACAATGGTTAACAAAGGAATTGAGACTAAGATAATTCCAATCAAAGTTAGGGTAGCTAGCTGCTCTTCGGAAATTGCTTTTTTCCACAAAATTGTTAATTGGGCTATTGTGGCTCGGACAAATTCCATAAATTGATCTGCTACTTGTTGGGATGCTTCGGGACGTTGACTGAAGGTTGACAATGTAGAGACTTCATTCTTAGCATCAACTTGAAGACCAATTTCTTCTTTTACATCTATTATATTTTCGTCGGTCATAAGTTTTCCTCCACTTCAAAAAGTTTAAATTTAATCATGTTGTGCATTGCACAGCTTAGGATACACAACTTTGCTACTTAGTGTGTAGGTTAGGGTGTAATTTTTAATGTTTAGTTTTAATGTTTAGGTAGAGCCTTGAACTTATTTTAGTAATCCCAGTTTTAAACTAATTAGTGCGGCGATCGCTACAATTATAGAAACTATAAAAGCATTAAAAGTAGAATTATTAACTGTGGCCTCTAGCCTTTCCTCCTCAGTTTTAGCAATACTCATACACTGATGCTTAATTTTAAAATAAACTAGTTGTGACGCAATCAATAAACCTAAAGAAATCAAAACCCAACGGCTCCTAACTAGTAATCCTAAGCCGCTAAAAAATGTCAGAATAGAGCCAAGATATAAAAACTGGTTGATTAGCCGATCTTCTTTGTTTTGGGTCAAGGCTTCTAAGGCATTATCTATTAAGTCTGACATTTGGGCTTGGCGAAACGCCACTACACCGCCAACCATCCAAAATAAGCCAAATACTTGCAAAGTTAACTCTATAATTCTAAGGTCAAGTCTAAAGTCCATAAGTATTCATGCCGTTGTTAGGATTATAGCTAAGTTCCAGAGGTTAGGATTTGTCTAACCACGCTTACTAGATTCTCTGGGGTCAGATCTTGGCGGTTAATGCTATTGGCAATCTCAGGCATTGCCGCTTTGTACTCATTATTGAATTGCTGAAAATATAAAGGATCGGATTTTCTGGGCGTATGAAATTGAGCATAGCTTTTAGAAATTTGGGCATCGACATTCTTAGCCTGATTTTCAAAAAAGTGTTTACATAGCTGATTTAGCCCTCGTTCGCTGGTGGTATACATGGGTGTGAGTTTATTCAGAATATGAGCCAGCATCTCAGAATAGTTTGAAGTTTGGTCATAAATATCTATCATCATGGCTAGAGCTTGCCCTATCACTAATTTTTCAATGACATTGACGTACTTTAACTCACCTCTGAGGGTATAAAGTTCCAAAAATTTATCTTCAATTTTTAAGTTATTCGAGTTTTTACCAGATTTTTGATCTTCATAATTATTATGATTACGTAACTTTGATCGCTGTAAATACATTTGGACATTGCTGATTTGGCTTTTTCTAACATAATTACCAGTCTCAGTTTTCTGGGATATGGAGTTGGATAGGGGCGATCGCTGCTCATTCAGCCTAAGTAATAATATGGGTACATCACGCCAACGCAAGTTCGGGCGATTCAGGGCTAGACAAAGACAACCTAATAGTCCTGCGGGCTCACAAAATAGTTCATCGGGAAGAGGGGTAGAATCATGAAGTGGATCTCCCATACGTAGGGAATGACTTGAGCGTTTTACGGCATCACTAATTCTGAGCTTCATCTCCATGGGAATTAGCTGCATCTGCTGATGGTAGGCATCCATAGTGCTAACGTACATATTAGGTAGGCGATTTAGGGCAAAAGCTGCAACTTCTATGGGTTTAAATTTAATCCGTACGTCCACAGAAAGTTGAGAATGCTGCAAAATTGCCTCTTGAACTACGGGGTACTCAACTACGTTAATCAAAAAGGTAGAGTCTATAACTCCTAATGCCATGTAGTAATACTTTCGTCTTTGGGCGTTTTGAGTTTTAGTTTTTAGACTTTTTCGCTTTATCTGAATTTTATGAATTTGCTGCTCTGTCTCAGAAATTTTATCCTTGAGATTCTGAGCTTTAGTCGTTAAGTCTTCATATTCTTGCTTAAGTTTGGTAGTAGTTTGGCTCTGATTAAGGCGATCTCCTACAATAATTTGAACTTCATCGAGATTATTTTGGGACTTGGCTAATTTTAAGGATTGATCTTGTCTGAGGATCTCATCACAAGCCTGTTTATATTTTTGTTCTAGTCGGCGAATATTAGCAAGGGCATAGGCTAAGTCTCGACGACAGGGAGGAAGTGATTCTTCAAGCAAATTCACAGCACTTTGTAGGGTGCCATCTGGGACTGAATCAGATACTAGGATTTGCTCTAGGTCAATATTCATTTAAAATTAATATCAGTTAAAAGATTAAAAGTCAATTTGCCAGAATTTACTACTATCAAAATTTATGCCCCAATTTTGCTCCTAATTAGCCTAAATATAGTCCGAAATTAGATAGGTGCTAAAAACTATTAGCCTTGATTGCAGTTTTAGGTTGTAAAATTGCCACTAACAAGTAGCTTAAGACTAGATAAAACATGCCAAAAATTCAACAAGGTAACTCTGCCCAAAATGTTTCTAAACCCACAGAGCTTGTGACCCAGATGCATACTGAGTTAATTAGTCTTGAGGACTTACTACTTGATTCTTTTACAATTTTGGGGCGGAAGTTAGTTGATGAAGAAAGAGCCTACTTGCAAATTGATCAGGTAAGGAGGGCAATTCCAGATGCGATCGCTCAAGCTGAAGATATTTTGAGGGAAGAAGACAAGATTATCCAAAATGCTGAACAACGAGCAAGGCAGATTTTACAACAGGCAGAAGAGAGAGCCAAAATGCTAGTTGATGAGTCTAAAATTTTACGTCAAGTTGAAATTGAAGCTAATCAAATTCGCCTGCATAATCAACAGGAGTGTGAGTCCCTGCGATCGCAAACAATTGCAGAGGTAAATCAACTACGTCAACAATATAAACAGGAACAAGAACAAGTTCGGAAGCAAGAGATTAGCTATTTGCAAGATATGCGCCAAGAAGTGACTGAGTATAGCGATCGCACCCTAGAGGACTTAGAAAAAAAGATGATAGAAATTACAAGAATTGTCCAAAATGGGCGTAAACATATTCAAAAAGAGCTAAAGTCCCCACGATAATTTGATTAATATAATGTCCAAACAGATCATTGCTCTAAAGGAATATCAGGCTGCATATTTGGATGCGGGGAAAGGTAAAGTCCTAATATTCTTACATGGATTTTTGGGAGAAAGTTCGGATTGGCTCCCAATTATCCAAGAGCTTCAGGATGATTATCGCT
>JBBQHY010000009.1:0-20136 GCA_038324415.1 Pseudanabaenales cyanobacterium
CACCAGATTTTGGCGCTGCTTGGGTTGAAGGGTTTGAAATACTTTCAATTGGATAACCTCTGCGATCGCTCACCTTAATGATGAAGATATTTGAAGTATTTGGCTATCCTCCGATTGGGCAGAAAGGCAGTGCGATCGCAGACCCTCAACATTTCAGTCACCATGACAAATATGTGCCTGATAATGCTCATGGTTTCAACCGTACACATCTGAAAGATTACGGGAAATTTCTTTCGATCCCCCTCAGTGAGCGTTTTATGAAGAAAATTTCCTGCGATCCACCTGATTTGAAATGATCGCAGGAAATTTTCTATCTATCCACCTAATTTGGGATGGATAGATAGAAAATTTCTCTCTAAAAAGAAGTTATGCCTACTTAATGGAGTAGCTATTTTAACTACCCCATACCTTCTCAAGTTTGTTCGGAACTATACTGGAACTGTCATCAAGACATAGGTAATAATTATGCAAGAATCAGAGCTTGATTACTCAAATTTATCCTTCTTGTTGTCACCCTACAGGAAAAAGGAAAGGACTGTCAGTAGATCATTTCTAAATTGGTTTTTAGAAAATATCTTTGGCATAGACGATACATCTGCTGACGATGCAATTTGTGATGGGAGTCAGGATAAAGGTATAGATGCAATATATGTTGACGATCTAAACGAAGAAATTATAGTCTTTCAATCTAAAACTGTTGAAAGTGCCAATAAGACTATTGGTGATACAAGTCTAAAGGAGTTTGCGGGAACTATTAACCAGCTTTCAACTATCGAAAAAATTGAGCTTGTAGAAAAGGGAAATGCCAATGAAATTTTAAAAAAACTTATAGCAGATCTAAAGTTGAAAACCAAGGTAGAAAATGGGTTTATTGTAAAGGGAATCTTTATAACTAATGCATCAGCCGATCAAAATGCGGAAGAATACTTAGCTTCCAACGAGGCTATTAAACTTTATGACAAGAAAAAGATTGTAGAAGTACATATAGACTTCGATAAACAAGGTGGAGTTAATGATGAATTTGTTTTTGATTGTTCTCACGTGAACCCCTTAAACTTCTCCACACTCGACAACATAGCGGAGGTTTGGGTATTCACCGCTTTTGCGAACGATTTAGTAAGAATGTCTGGAATTGAGGATGCTTCTTTATTCCAGCAAAATGTGCGATTGGCTCTAGGCTCGACAAAAGTCAATAAAGCAATTAAACAAAGCATCTTAGATCCAAGTGAACATGTTAAATTTCAGCTATACCACAATGGAATCACCATAATTTGCGACTCAGCTAAATATGAAAACGAAAAAATTACCATAAATAACTATGTGGTAGTGAATGGTGCTCAGAGTATTAGTACTCTTTATAACCAAAGAAAAAGTATTACTAGAGATTTAAAGATACTTACCAAAATAATAAAACTTAATACTGACGACGTAAGTCTGGTAAAGAAAATTACAACCAATAGTAATAATCAGAATGCTATTAAGCCTAGAGATCTTCAATCGAATCAATCTATACAACAGAGGCTAAAGAAAGAATTTGAGAGTATCGATGGCTATGAATTCGCCGTAAAAAGGGGAGAAATTCTAGATAAAGGCAGCAAGGAAATAAGCAACGAAGATGCTGGAAGAATGCTATTAACGTTCGATCTGAATGAACCTTGGAACTCCCACCAGAAGTCACAGATTTTTGATGAGTACTATTCGAAAATATTCGGGAGACCAGAAGTTAATGCCAAAAGAATAATTCTTGTATATGAAATCTTGTCTATTATTGAAGGTCAATTAGACCAAATTGACCATAAACAATATGCTCACTATTCTGCAACCAAATATTTTTTGCTGTATATCATTTCTAAAATTATGCAAGAGGATAAACTTGGTAAAGTCATATATAAAAATAATCTAGATGTTGTATCAGATTCCAAAGACCTAGATGAGTTTAAGAGAATAATAACTGACATTCTTAAAAACAACATAGTTGTAGAGTTAAACTACTTTTTGAAAGACCCAGGAAATGCTGCTTTTGATTACAAAAAAGTCTCTAAAAACACGACTGAGTTGCAAGATTTATCGACGGTACTCTTAAAGGATTATGAAAAAGACCTGAAACGTGCAAAAGCAAAAAGTATATCTGAGCAGTGGAAATCCTTTAAAGGTGAGAATGCATAAGGCGTTTTGCTGTATTTTTCAATCTGTATCGAAAATATGTTGAGTGTTAGGTAAAGTTAGTTCCAAGGCTAAAGACATAACAACCGTGTTGGAGCGGATTGGAGAGGGATCTTGATGTATTTTTAGAGGTTGCTGGCAACCGCTCAACATAACCGTTAGACCGCAAATCAATTTAGACAATTTCTAAATAACGGAGAATTACAGAATGAGTTACTCTTCAGCAAAATATCACCGCCAAAATGGTAGGTACTATAAGATCAAAGAATCTGGTGCGAATCGAGATATTCTTGATGCTGACAACCAAGAAGCGTTAGAGAGAGGGAACTCTGACTATCACGATCACCATTTCAAGAGAAGTGGACGCTGGTACGTCCAGACTAAAATCGAAAATAGTCACCTTTTTGATGAGTTGAGTCCTGGTATTAGGGGTGTTGAGAGTGTTAGATCGGCTGAATATTTAGACTATCTGTTTGAAGAGTTAAAGAGTCTTTAGCCATAGTTAGTAAACATTTAAAAAACAACCCAATTCTACATTTGGAGATAGAGGGCGTTACTTTTTTGATAAACGCACCTTTTTTCTTTTGCCTCTAAGTCAAACAAAGTTAAGGTTTCTCGGTTAGACTAGAATTGATCCAGCCATCTAATCAACTGAGTGGTAATTTCCAAATTGTAGGAGAAGCCATGTTAGATACAGCAACTGTTGAGCGACGCTTAACGACTCTTGAACAAGTGGTTTTCGATCTTCAGCACAAATTTGACAGTAAACCTACTGCTGATAACTGGTTGGAAAGACTCATAGGTTCAATTTCTGATGATGCGGCTTTTCTTGAATCCCTAGAATGCGGGCGTGCCTTTCGGCAATCTGATAAGCCTACTTGATGAACCAAGTAAATAATCGTGAAATATTTGCTTGATACCGACCACATCAGTTTTCTTCAGCGTCGTTCCAGTTCGGAGTTTAGTCGATTAGCCTCTCGGATGGCGCAATATCCGATCTCGGACTTTGCTTTATCGATTATTAGTTTCCATGAGCAAGTAATTGGCGCTCATAGCTTCATCGATCGCGCCCACACAAATGCTGATATGGCTCGTGGATATGCACTGTTGTTAGAAACCCTTAACGGTTTTGCGAAGGCTCCAGTTTTACCTTTCGATGCCAAAGCGATCGCAATATTTGATGAAATGCGGAGACAGAAAGTTCGTGTTTCTACAATGGACTTAAGGATTGCAGCGATCACCATATCTAATGATTTGGTAATACTTACACGAAATAGTGGTGACTTCAGTATAATTCCAGATCTGCTAATAGAAGATTGGACGGTGTAGCACAGAAAGTCTAACAATGCGTTGGAGCCGACCTCTTAAATGCGAACTCTGAGATTTTAAGCTTAACTGTTGCGGCTCAAATTTACCGTTACATCTCCCCTTTCATTAGCAATCTTAGAACTTATTTATCTTGACGATTTCCTCTTTGTTCTCTCATTTTTTGAAGCTCCTGAAGCTGAGTTGGGGTGAGAATAGATGCTACTTCTTTCTTAGATGTGTCTCTAATTGTTTTAATTTGAGCTTTTTGATCTTCAGTTAGATTTAGTGATGCCATATTGCGATCGCCCCGCCGTCTACCTTGTTCATTTTTATTCTGATCTTTACTTTGACCTTTAGCTTGATCAAATTGCGCTTTTTCTTCAGGAGTTAATATCGCTGAAATCTTTTGGCGGGTATTTTGGCGAATAGCCTGCATTTTTTGTTTTTGATCCTCAGAAAGATTCAAATTAGGGCGATTAGCTCTTAACTTTTCTACCTGTTGTCTTTGCTCAGGAGTTAATAATGCCTGTCTTCGAGTCTTTTCAGATTCTCTAATTGCCCGAATCTTAGATTTTTGATCTTCAGAAAGATTTAGAGCTTGCATTCCCGCCCGTGGTCTAGTTCCAGATTTGATTGCTGATTCTAGTTGGGTTTTTTGAGCAACAGTGAGAATAGTATTAACTTGAGTGCGGGTGCTTTCTCTTAAGGATTGCATTTGCTGTTTTTGGGCTTCGGTTAGATTAAGTTGGGCGCGATTGGGTCGTTCGGGTTGGCTAAAGGCGATCGCTGGAGCCAGACAGATCAAAGCCAGAAGATTAGCAGAAATAATTGAAAATCGAGAAAATTTCATTGTGAGTTCTTGTAATTTGGATTTGATGATTTAAGTTAGGATTAATTTCTTTTATTTTTGTAGATAGCGCGGGAAATATTGTCGGCACGGCGATTTAACTTATATTTTTCTGCCCGTGTTAAACCTTTCCCATCTTGGGCATCACGCACAATTGCCGCATTAAGGTTAGCTTGCTTTTGATTTAAGTTAGCTAATTCACGAGAACTGATACTGCCATTACCAACGCCTGAATTAATTCTTTGCTGTTGACTATAGGCGCGCCGAGTATAATTACCTGCAAAAGCTGGAGAAGCAGCTAAAATTACTGTCATAGCGATCGCCATTGAAAACACACTTTTCATATTTTGAGTCTCCTGAATTTTGAATTATTGCGTTCTCCCAGTTAGACTAAGCTGACTTATAAATGGTTCAAGTAAATGGTTCATGCAAACCTTGACTATTCCTTAACCAACTTTTACCAGAGTCTGCTATAAACTTTTACGAAACGCGCAAATTCATCAAACTATTGCTATGCCTAATCATCAAGAAGTGTCTAAAAATTCAGAATATTACTTTAACCGTGAATTAAGTTGGATAGCATTTAATCAAAGAGTATTACAAGAAGGTTTAGACTCTCGAACACCTCTATTAGAAAGAGTCAAGTTTTTTTCAATCTTTAGCAGCAATCTCGATGAATTTTTTATGGTGCGGGTAGCAGGAACTAAAAAAAAGAAGGCGAGCGAAGACGAAGTAATTCTCACTGATGACGGTATTACTGCTCATGACCAGCTTCAAGCCGTTTATAAGGCACTCTTACCCTTAGTGAGAAAGCAGCACCAAAGCTTTGAATATCATTTGCGTAATGAATTAAAACAAGCAAATATTCACATCCTTAACTATACTGACCTTGACTGTAAGCATCACCATTACCTTAAGCAATATTTTTATGACAAACTCTTTCCTGTCTTAACACCCCTTGCCGTCGATCCTGCCCATCCATTTCCCTATATTTCTAATCTCAGTCTCAATTTAGCAGTCGTAGTTCAAGACCAAGAAACTCAAGAAAAATTCTTTGCTCGGGTTAAGGTTCCCCATCTGTTACCACGCTTTGTCTCAATTCCTACTGAGCCAAATACTTTTGTGCCCCTAGAGCAGGTGATTTCCCATAATTTAGAAGCCCTATTTTCGGGGATGGCAATTTTGGAATATTATCCATTCCGTATTACCCGTGATGCTGAGTTAGATATTGAAGAAGATGAAGCTGATGATTTAATTTCCGCCCTGCAAGCAGAATTGAGAAAGCAAAAGTTTGGAGCAGTTGTCAGGTTAGAGATTTCTGCCCAAACTCCTCAAGATATTCGGGCTAACTTAATTAAACAACTAGGAATTTGCGAAGAAGATGTCTATGATATTGATGGATTAGTGGGATTAGGAGATCTAATGGCGATCGCTTTTCTCCCTTTGCCTCAATATAAAGATCACCCTTGGCGATCTGTTACGCACCCTGTCCTCAAAGCTAACGATTCGGTAAATATTTTTGAGGTGATCCGTAAACAAGACCTATTATTTCACCATCCCTATCAATCCTTTACTTCAAGCGTTCAAAGATTTATTGAAGAAGCTGCGGTTGATCCTCAAGTTTTAGCAATCAAACAGACCCTCTATCGGACTTCAGGAGATTCACCCATAGTTCATTCTTTGATCCAAGCTGCGGAAAATGGTAAGCAAGTAGCGGTACTTGTAGAACTAAAAGCCAGATTTGATGAGGCAAATAATATTCTTTGGGCGAAAAAGTTGGAAAATGCGGGAGTTCATGTGGTCTATGGCATTAAAAACCTTAAAACCCATACAAAAACTGCTTTGGTTGTGCGTCAAGAGGGCGATCGCCTTGTCAGATATATGCACATCGGCACAGGTAACTACAATCCCAAAACTGCCAGATTTTATAGTGACTTGGGACTTTTAACCTGTCGTGATGATATTGGAGCGGATCTTACGGATTTATTCAATCATCTTACGGGCTACTCTCGTCAGCAAAATTATCGTAAATTGCTAGTAGCTCCAGTCACCATGCGTAAGCGATTCATTGAACTAATTGAGCGGGAAATTCAACACCAGCATTCTGGATATGATTCTTACATGATTATTAAGATGAATTCTTTGGTCGATCC
The DNA here is from genome assembly GCA_038324415.1 of Pseudanabaenales cyanobacterium. Classification (GTDB taxonomy): domain Bacteria; phylum Cyanobacteriota; class Cyanobacteriia; order Pseudanabaenales; family Pseudanabaenaceae; genus PCC-7502. Next base: position 6,472 of record JBBQHY010000009.1, read on the forward strand.
CGAAATTATTGCTTTACTCTACAAAGCTTCTCAAGCAGGAGTTAAGATTGATTTGATTGTTAGAGGCATGTGTTGTATCCGCCCTCAGGTGGAAGGTTTAAGCGAAAATATTAAAGTTATGAGCGTAATTGGTAGATTTTTAGAACATTCTCGAATTTTTTACTTTAGTAATGGCGGAGAGGAGCAAATATTTATTGGCAGTGCTGACTGGATGCCTCGCAACTTAGATACCCGAGTAGAGGTAATCACACCTATTGAAGCTCCAGAACTCATTCAAGAGTTAAGGCAAATTTTAGACATTACCCTAGCTGATAACCGCCAAGCATGGGACTTGAATCCTAGTGGTACCTATACCCAAAGACATCCCCATGACGGCGAACCAGAACTAACTTCTCAAAATCGCTTTATGTCGCAAGCTCGGCTAGATTTTGTCTAAATACGTTTCAATATTGCTAAATTAGCCTTGACTTTAGAAGTTGAGGCAGCGATCGCCTACGGGCACCAAGCAGGTAAGTATGGTATGGATTGTGAAAGTCTTATTAATTTAGCTGTAATAGCAAACAGCAGGTTTAGGATAGGATTAAAATATAACTCCTCACCTGCTTATTATGATTGAACCTCTGATGGACTCGGAACTAGCGGAAATAGAACCAGATCAAGAAGATAAAGTGGATATTGCCGCCGATGATCAAGAAATGCCTCTTTTAGATCATTTAGCCGAACTACGCACAAGGATTTTCTATGCGATCGCCGCAGTTGTAGTAGGAATTGTCGGCTGTTTTGTCTTTGTTAATAAAATTGTCTATTTCCTAGAAGTTCCTGCCCAAGGAGTTAAGTTCCTCCAGCTTTCACCAGGTGAGTATTTTTTCGTATCGATTAAGGTCGCAGGTTACAGTGGTTTAGTAGTTGCCGCTCCGATGATCTTTTATCAGATCGTGAGATTTGTTTTACCGGGTTTAACCACACGAGAAAAGAAATTTGTCGCCCCCATTGTTTTTGGTTCTAGCATTTTATTTGTTGCGGGCATCGCCTTTGCCTATGTGGCTTTAATTCCTGCCGCTCTCAACTTCTTCATTGCCTATGGTGGCGATGTCGTAGAACAGCTTTGGTCAATTGATCGCTATTTTGAATTTGTATTGTTATTACTTTTTAGCACAGGTCTGGCTTTTCAAATTCCGATCGTTCAAGCTTTATTAGGGTTAGTAGGTATTGTCACCTCTAAGCAAATGATCTCTGGTTGGCGTTATGTAATTTTAGGTGCCCTAGTTGTGGGTGGAGTGTTAACACCCTCTACAGATCCTCTAACTCAGAGCCTCTTAGCAGGAGCGATCGGCGGGTTATACTTTGGGGGTATTGGCTTGGTGAAGCTACTGGGGCGTTGATTCGTTACTAAAACCCGTAAATTTGGCAGGCGATTCAAGATTTTGAGATAGGATACTTATATAGTAAAAAATATCAATAAAAATTACCCTGAAAGTCTTAGGGTGAACTATTACTAAGGTAATTCGTATGATTGATCAAGAAGAGCTAGAAGTTCGTCAGATGTTTCTTGAGGAAGCTCAGGAATATGTTGATACTATGGATGATGGACTTGTGGGTATAGATCCCCAATCGTCTACTTTTAGGCAACAGATGGATATGGTTTTGCGCGCTGCCCACTCGCTCAAAGGTGCCGCAGGAATTATGCAATATCAAGAACTTAGCGGCACTGCCCATCGGCTAGAAGACTCCCTAAAAGTTATTAGAACTAATCACCCCGAAATTGATATCACAGCCGAGCGACTTTTACTAAATGGAGTCGGGCTAATACGGGAAATTATTTTAATTAATCGTCAGGGGCAGAATATTGACAAAATCTGGCTAGGAAATCAAAATCAGAAAATTTTTGAACCTCTGGAAACTTATTTAAGTAATGCTGAAAGCCTGACTGTAGAAGATGTACCTGAGGTGGAAATTGATATAGCAGCTTTAATGTTCGAGCAAGAAATTGATGGAATGCTCAATGACCTTGAGGCAAAACTAGATAGTTCTAATCTGGCGGAAGAACTCCAAAATCTAGCTTCGCAATTAAATGACTTTGGGGAAATGCTGGAATTACCTAACTTTGTGCAATTAAACAATAAGATCTCCCAACGCATCCAAACCTCAAATCCAGATCAAATTTGTGAATTGGCAGTTTCCGCATTATTAACATGGCGGCGATCGCAGGCTTTAGTGATTTCAGGCAATAAAGCGGATATACCTTCAGAGCTTGATGAACCTAACTTCGATGATGGAAATATCTCTGATTTGGTTTCCCTAGATTATGAAGAGTTCAATTTGACAGAAGACTCAGAATTAGATATAGAGACAATAAATTTTGAAGAAGACCCTACGGAAATCGGAGATTTAGGCTTAGATATTCTATTATCGTTAAATCTTGAAACTACTGAACAGTACAGATTTTCAGATCGAGAAGAGCAATTTGATGATGTACTCTTAGACGCATCTCTAAATATTGAAGACTATGAAGAATCTTTATATCAAGAAGCGGAATTAGAACTTAGTAATCCATCTTCAGGCAATGAACCAAATTCCCAAGATTCTCAAGATGCCCTCGAACTAGATGATCTTTTTGATTTTGGAACCGATCAAGAGGCGATCGCATTACAAATTCCCAAATTAACTCCTGAATTAACTATAGAGTCATCAATATCAGTAAAGAGCTTACCCCCTAATTCCAAAAGTATAGATAATCCTTTTAGCCAGTTCGACGAAATAGAAAATGTTCTAGACAGTTTTAATCCCTTTGAAGATTCTTGGGATGAATTAGAAGAAGATATTCAGGATATCTTTAGCAGTGATTCTAGTGATGAATTGTTAGTCGAGATTTCCTTAACCGATGAACTATTTGATGAGATTAATGCTTTTGCAGATCTAACTCCTTTAGCCTCTCCTCTGGCAATATTTAGAGATGCAGAAATATCATCCATAGTTTTAGATAATATTTATGATGATTTTGAGAATGATTCTGAGGAATTAATACCTAAACAAGTTACTCAAGATACGGTCAGTGATTTATTCGATGACCTCTTTAGGAGTTCTGAATATCATCCAAATTTAGAAGCAACCACAGAGATCTCTAATAATATATTAAAAAACGACTCACCTAGAGAATTTGAGCAGTTGCAATCACAGCAAACTCCCCAAGATACAATCAGTGAATTATTTTATGACTTCTTTAATAGCCCCATCTCCACATCACCATTAGCTACAGAAGATATCTCTACCTCAAAAACATTGAATAAAACTACAGTTAATGATTTATTTGATAGTTTTCTTGAAGATTCTGATTTCTTGCAGGAAACGCCTCAGACTTTTTTCTATGAACCTGATAGCAAGGATAATAGAATTGAAAATTTTCCCAAAGATCTATTTAGTGATTTTAGTAGCGAAGCTTTAGGAAAGAACCTATCTCGATATATTAAAGAATCAACCGAATCCAAAGTAGAAATATCACTACCAGATACCTTAGAAGACTTAAAAGAAGACCTAGAATTTAGTGGCGATGTCCCTGAATCAATCCCCACTGTAGTGTCCGATCTGGTTACAGCCTACGTCAAAGATACAAGTATTCGCTTGCCGATCAGTCGGTTAGAACAGTTGCATGACCTTTCGGGCGAGATGATTGTAGGGCACAACAGCTTAGATCTGCAAATTAGGCAGTTACGCCAGTTGCTCAAATCCCTTAACGATCGCATTCATACCCTTGAAGATGCTAATTCCCATTTATCTATAGTTTATGATCGCATGACCACTGAGTCCATAACAAAATCATCTAAAACTAAAACCGAAGTTATAAGTTTTGCGGAATTTGATAGCCTAGAACTTGATAGCTATAGCGATCTTTATTCTCTTTCCCAATCAGTCAGTGAAGCGATCGTCCAACTCCAAGAAGTAGTGGAAGATGTTGATCTAAGCTTGAATGAAACCGAACAAAATGCCACCAGTCTCACCCATAATTTCAGACAACTACAAACAGCGATTAAAGAGACGAAAATGCGCCCCCTCATGGATATAGTTGGTAGGTTTCGTAGGGCAATTCGAGCCTTAAATCTCCAACACAATAAAGACGTGGAGTTAATTCTGAATGGTGCTGATTTACTAATTGAACAAGGGATTTTAGATGTGATTAACGATCCCCTGAATCATCTATTACGAAATGCCTTTGATCACGGGATTGAAGATAAAAATATCAGACTCCTGCAGGGTAAAAATCCTCAGGGCAGAATTGAGATTACAGCCACCCAAAAAGACGGTAAAATCCTAGTTACCATAGCTGACGATGGGGGGGGGATTGATCCTGAAAAGATTAAAACTAAAGCCGAGCGATCGCCCAGCCTGTTCAGATTAACTTCAGACCAAGTTGCGTCTATGAACACTGAGCAGCTAATTGAATTAATCTTTGAACCTGGTTTCACAACAAACGATAAAGTTACAAGCCTCTCAGGTCGAGGTGTAGGTATGGATGTAGTCCGTACAAACCTCAAGCAAATTGATGCAAAGATTCATACCCAAACCCAGCTAGGAGTTGGTACTACTTTTACGATCGCCATTCCCTTTACACTCTCAACCCTCAGAATTGTCATAGCTGAGATTAATCAAATGCTTTTGGGCATTCCCACCGAATCCATTCAAACCGTGATCCCCGATCCTAGTTCAGGCTTTAAGGAATTTGCAGAATTCTATGAATGGCAAGATCAAACTATCCGAATTTTCCCACTGCATAATCAGCTACATCGTCCCCAGAGCGATCGCCATTTAGAAGACAAACCACCATCCGCAACTAAATCTATTCTGGTAATTAAGCAAGATCAAAATATTTGGGGAATTTATGTCAATGGCTGTTGGGGTGAACAGGAAGTAACTTTGCGTCAACCTGTAGGCAAAATTCCATTACCTAAAATATATAGAGGATGTGCGATCGCCGCCAATAGACAATCTATACCAATTCTAGATCTGCAAGTCTTAGGAGAGAATCTAGTTCGGGATATAGATCAAAATTCAAGCCCATCATCCCCTAAAAACATAATTACTTCTAGCCCCAATCAAACTGGAGCAAATTCGATTCTAGTTGTAGATGACTCCATTAACGTCCGTCGTTATCTAGCATTACTCCTGAAAAAAGCTGGATTTAAAGTAGAGCAAGCAAAAGATGGAGAAGAAGCGATCGCTAAATTACGAGAAGGCTTACTAGTAAATGTCGTGCTCTCAGATGTGGAAATGCCCCGATTAGATGGCTATGGTTTGCTATCTCAGATCAAAAGTGAACCCCAGCTTCAATATCTACCCGTAGTCATGCTTACCTCTCGCAGTGGAGATAAACATCGGGATCTAGCAATTAGTCTTGGAGCCGCAGAATATTTTACTAAACCCTTTACGGAAGATGAGTTAATGCAGTGCTTGAAAAAGTTAGCCATGACATCTATCCCCAATATCTTGTAATTACTGATACAATTATTCAAATAAAGATTAGTGAATTAGTTAGTTTTTAATCCAATCAGCTAAATCAAAATTTATCAAAATTTCTAGAGATTACGAACTTGAAGCTTATAAGTGCAACCCAAAATTAAGGGTTAGATTTTAAGTAACACCCAAGTTCTAAATTGTTGTTAGTAACTATAAAAATTTGGGGAGGCTGCCTTGCTTAAATCTGGTGCTTTTGCTCTTATCGACAGTGTTAAACGCCAAGGTGTCAAGCACCTATTTGGATACCCCGGCGGGGCAATTCTGCCTGTTTATGACGAAATTTATAAAGCAGAGGCTAGGGGAGACTTCAAGCATATTCTGGTGCGCCACGAGCAAGCTGCAGTTCATGCTGCCGACGGTTATGCCCGTGCTACTGGTCAAGTTGGTGTATGTGTCGCTACCTCTGGTCCTGGTGCCACAAATTTAGTCACTGGGATTGCCACTGCCCAGATGGATTCGATTCCGCTAGTTGTAATTACAGGTCAAGTTCCCTCCTATGCGATCGGTACCGACGCCTTCCAAGAAACCGATATATTTGGCATCACTTTACCAATCGTTAAGCATTCCTATGTTGTCCGCCGTCCCGAAGATATTGCCCGCATTGTCGCTGAGGCATTCCACATTGCTGGTACTGGTCGTCCTGGCCCAGTTTTAATTGACATTCCCAAGGATATTGCCCAACAGGAATTTGTATACACTCCTAAACTGGAAGTTCGGCTCAGAGGTTATCAAGAGCAGACTTTACCTTCTGATATTGCGATCGCAGTTTCTAAATCCATTGAACTCATCCGTCAAGCTCACCGTCCCTTGCTCTACGTTGGTGGTGGTGCCATTATTGCCAATGCCTTTGCTGAGATCAAAGAATTAGCCGAAAGATTTCAAATTCCTGTAACCACAACCTTAATGGGTAAAGGCATATTCGATGAAAACCATTTTCTAGCTCTAGGGATGCTGGGAATGCACGGTTCTGCCTATGCTAATTATGCAGTTCAAGGCTGCGATCTTTTAATTGCCGTCGGTGCCAGATTTGACGATCGCGTCACAGGCAGACTAGATAAATTTGCTCCCGAGGCAAAGGTTATTCACATTGATATCGATCCCGCGGAAGTTGGTAAAAATCGCTTACCCGAAGTGCCAATTGTCGGCGACGTGCGTCAAGTAGTAACAGCACTGCTCAATGTCACAGCCTATAAAGAAGAAATTCGCACTAAAACGTGGCTAGATCAAATCAGCCTGTGGAAAGAAGATTATCCTTTGCTTGCTCCTCACTATTCCGATACACTTTCTCCTCAGGAAGTAATTTACGAATTTGGTCGCCAAGCTCCTGAAGCTTTCTTTACTACCGATGTGGGTCAACACCAAATGTGGGCAGCGCAGTTTTTAAAGAATACTCCTAGACATTGGATTTCCAGTGCAGGACTGGGAACTATGGGCTACGGAATGCCTGCAGCGATGGGAGTTAAGGTTGCTTTCCCAGATGATCAGGTAATCTGTATTAGCGGTGATGCCAGTTTCCAAATGAATTTACAAGAACTAGCAACCTTGGCTCAATACGATATTAAAGTCAAGATTGTGATTGTGAATAATGGTTGGCAAGGCATGGTGCGCCAGTGGCAAGAGGCATTTTATGATGAACGTTATGCTTCTTCTAATATGGAAGTGGGAATGCCCGACTTTGTAAAATTAGCTGATGCTTTTGGGGTGCAAGGAATGCTAATTACCCATGAAAACGATTTACAGGCGGCAGTTGCAGAAATTTTGGCAAGCGATCGCCCAGTTTTAGCAGATTTCAGAGTTAAGAAAAATGAAAATTGTTATCCCATGGTGGCTCCCGGCAAGAGCAACTCGGAAATGGTAGGATTACCTGAACCAAAACGCATTCGTTCTGCCCTAGAACGAGAATTGGGATTAGGAACTAGATAAAAATTCCTGTTACTCAAATTTATGAAGCAGTAAAAATGCTTTACAAAAATAAGGTTGGAGGATTACTGACGATCCTCTAACTTTTGAGTACAAGACTTTAAAAATCCATATTAGAATTGCTGCCTAAAACTTCTCGCCGATCCCAAAGCTAAATTGAGTGCCACCATTAGTTGCCAAGCCGTAGTCAATACGAATATTGCCCAAGGGAGACTGGACTCGCAATCCCAAACCATAGCCACCACCACTGCCGGGCTTATCTCTGACTCCTGCGGGGTTACCAGGTACACTATTCCCACTTCCTAGGTCAGTACCAAACTCAGCAAATAAAACCCCGCCCACAATCGAAAATATTGGGAACCTATATTCAGCAGAGATAATAGCAAAACTTCGTCCTGTCCCGATCTTACCCTCATCCCAACCACGAACCGAGTTGCTACCTCCCAATCTAAAAGCTTCGTAGGGAGGTAATGTGCCAATCACGGTACCAGTTTGAAAGTTTAAAGCAATAGTTTGAGGTCCTTCGGATAAATTAATTAAGCTCACAGGATAGTAAATGCTGTAACTCAATCTCACGCGATTGAAGAAGATCGAGCCATTTCCTAAAGGAATTGATTGCTCCGTAGCTACCCTTAATACCGATCCACTGGTTGGTCTGGTGGCATCATTTCGTAAATCTTGGGCGGCGGCTAGCTGAAACAAGAACAAATCATCGGTACCGCTAGGACTAATGGATAGTTGATTTCCCAACCGATCGAAGGGAGAAGTATTACCATTATTGTCTGTAATCGTTACTCGCTCATAACGAAATCCTGCGGAAGCGTTGATGTTATTATCAAGTGGACGAGAAAAGCTAAATCCAAATCCTAAGCGATTTTCACGGGGATTAATGTCTTCTAGCCTATTGCCGTTAGTGTCAAAGTTAGGATTAAGAATACCAACTGGACTGTCAAAAACAAAACTTATGAGTCGGCGATTAAAAATATTGGCGGTGAAAGAAGTACGATAGGGGTCTCCTGCCAGCCAAGGATCGGTAAAGTTGACATCAAATAGTAAATCATTTTGCCCTACCTGTGTTTCAAATCCAAGTCTTTGGTTATTACCACCTAGGTTCGACTGCTGAAAGCTGAAGGTACCGAATAATCCTGAAGATGAACTCAGACCAGCCCCAAAAGAGATAGAGCCAGTATTCCTTTCCTTAACATTGATTGTCACTATAACTTTGCGCGGGTCTGTTCCAGGGTTTAAGCCCACGTTTACATCATCAAATATGCCTAGACCAAATACTTTTTGGAGATCACTCTGAACAGCGCTGCGGTTGAAGACATCACCTTGTTTAAGATTAAGCTCACGGGTAATGATAAATTCACGGGTTATACCTTTAACGGGGGTGCCGTCAGCATTTTGGGTTTTGTTTTCTTCATTTAAGAATCCAACCTTAATATCTTCAACTACCCCCTCAGCAACGGTTAAGGTGACGTTGCCGTTCTGCTCAGACTTGACATCAACAATTTGGGCAAGGACAAAACCCCGATCTTGATAATATTTTTCTAATTCTTTAATACCAGCTTGGAGCCTAGAGAGGTTAGTAACTTTGTTGAACTGAGGTGTAAAAATCCGATCAATTACTCCTGCTTCGAGGACAGCACCTCCTTCAACTTTTACTTCCTTCAATACAGGATTAGGTAAAACTGTGAACACAACTTTAACACCAATGGGGGTATCTTGGGGATCAACTTCAGGTAAGCCTGTAAAATATCCAGTAGCAAATATAGCTTCGCGATCGCGTTGAAGTTGACTAGCAGTAGTGGCACGCCCAGGTTTAGTAGTAATAACGTCGTAAATTTCTTGCTCTAGCTGGGATGGTAGACGTTCTCCGCTTGGCGTTACAATGACAATCTCACCAATTAAAACTTGGGTTTCAGGTACAGCAGGAACACTTGGTTGAACTGGAGGCTGAACTGGTGCAGGTGCTGGTGGCGTAGGGGGTTGAACAGGTGGAGTGGGCTGAACAGGCGTAGCTGGGGGTGTGGTTGGCTGCGCTAGGGATGGGCTAGTTAAGGCTACAAAACTAGATGTGGCTAGGGCTGCTAAAACTACAGGGCTTAAACGCATATTAACCTATTAAATAAAAAGTAAATAAAATTAACTACGAAATTACATTCATAACAGGCAAGACTTACTTACCTTGATAGAAGTTCATTTTTTAGTCCTTAATAGTATCCATGATCTTGTCAATTTTGCGACATTACTCTGGTTAAAACTTCTTCATAGGCAGCCGCAACATTACCTAAATCTTGTCGAAATCGATCTTTATCCATAATTTTTTGGGTAGGATCAGTAGCTAAATCGTCCCAAAGTCGGCAGGTGTCGGGGCTAATTTCATCGGCGAGGAGAATATTTCCTTGGAGATTACAACCAAATTCTAGTTTGAAATCTACGAGTGTTAAATTGCGATCGCTAAAAAATTTCTGTAAATACTGATTAATATTTAGTGCCATTTGCCTTAGCTGAATTACTTGATCGGGCGTGGCAAGCTCTAATAGCTGAATATGATCTTCTGTAAATAGGGGATCACCTAGTTCATCATTTTTATAGAAAAATTCCACGATTGGATATTTAAGAGTGGTTCCCATGCCAATCCCCGTGCGTTTGACAAAGCTTCCTGCGGCAATATTTCTCACCACAACTTCTAGGGGGATAATTTTCACGGCTGCTACTTGCATTTGATTCGGTGCAGTTTGGGCAATGAAATGGGTGGAAATACCTTGATTTTCTAAATATTTGAATATTTGAGTAGCGATCTCACAATTAATTTCCCCTTTTCTGGTAATCTGTCCTTTTTTCTGGGCATTAAAAGCCGTAGCATCGTCCTTGAAATGCGTTAATAAAACCTCTGGATTATCTGTGGTGTAGAGAATTTTAGCTTTCCCTTCATAAAGTTTTTGCGGCATGGAGGAGATGTATATAGTTATGACTAGGCTAAGATTTTAACTCTAAAGCCTGATCCTAAATCCCTAAATCAGCAAATTCTCAGCACATTCAATGATCAAGATCGGCTAAATTGTCAGCGATCGCTATACTCTTAACAAATTGATTGGTATAAATTGATTGATACCAGTTAATTGGCAATTTGTTAAAGTTCACAGATTAATCTCAAACAAAATTTAAGTATGTACGACTGTATCGTTGTGGGGGCAGGTCCATCGGGTGGTTCCGCCGCTTATCATTTAGCAAAGGAAAAATATTCGGTACTAGTGCTAGAGAAAGAGTCACTACCAAGGTATAAGCCCTGTAGTGGTGGAGTGCCTCCATCCGTGCAACAGTGGTTTGATTTTGATTTTAAGCCTGCGGTGTCTTTAACCGTAAATCAAATCCAATATACTTGGCAAATGGGCGATCCGCAATTAGTAGAGCTAGGCTTAGCCGAACCTATGTGGATGGTCAGGCGGGACGTATTTGATCATTACCTTATCCAAAATGCACAGAAATTAGGGGCAGAAGTTAAAGAAAGTACTGAAGTTAAAGGGATTAAATCGCAGAGCGATCGCTGGCAAGTCACGGTTAAAAATGCATCTAACCCAAATCAAACTGAAATCCTAGAAGCCAAGTATTTAATAGCCGCCGATGGAGCAAAAGGCTCAATGGCAAAGTGGTTAGGCTTTAAAGAGCGTAAAAAACGTATGGGTGCATCTCTTGAGGTAGAGGCAATGCCGAATCCTAACAGTGATGCCACTTTACACTTTGATTTTGGCTCTGTGCAAAACGGCTATATTTGGAACTTTCCTAAAACCGATGGCTACTCAATTGGCATTGGTACTTTTAGAGGTGGAGAAGATAAACAGAACCTGAAAGAAATTGCTCAAGAATATGCTCAGTCCTTTGGAGTTAATCTAGCGGCGATTAAACAGTATGAGCATCCGCTCTGCCTTTGGGATGGAGATATGCCATTACATACTCAAAATGCCGTTTTAACTGGAGAAGCCGCCTGTATTGTCGATCCATTCACGGCTGAAGGTATCCGTCCAGCTTTGTTTACGGGAATGTTAGCAGCGAGAGCGATCGCCCAAAGCCTAAACGGAGATAGTAATGCCCTCAAGAACTATACAAAAAAAGTGCAAGAAGAATGGGGTGCAGATATGGCGTGGGCGCAAAGACTAGGTGGGCTATTTTATCGAGTTCCTAAATTTGCCTATAAAGTTGGGATTAAACGACCTGCTGCCACCAAACGCATGGGAAAAGTATTATCAGGCGAAGAACGCTACCGAGATATTGCAGATGCCGCCATTAAACGCTTAACCAAAGGACTAATACCAGGGATGGGGTAATCATGGAGCCGACATTAGAACCACCTGATCCAAATCAAATAGCAGATCAAATAAAGAAACCGACTATTAAATCAAGTATTTTTAGGACGTATAGCGATCGCTTATACCCGTTTTTATTAACTGGTTTGGTTATTAGTAGTTTTGGGCTTTTATTAGGAACATTCATAAGATTATTTACTACTGTAACAACGCAACCTGCTACAAACCAGCCACCAATAAATCAACCAGTAAATCAACCAGTTACCAATCCTGAAGTCGGAATCACCCCTAATTCTTCCAATCCCAATCCTGATGTAATTAGTTTAGCTAAGTTTGAACAAATTCAAAATGGTATGAATATTCAGCAAGTCCAAAAACTAATTGGCAGCGAAGGTAAGCTACTGGGAAGCAGTAATACGGGAAATACCACAGGAAATGTATATTGGTGGCAAAATCCCCAAGGTAGTAATGCCATGGTTGAATTTAGGAATAATCAGGTGGTATCTAAGTCCCAAGCTGGATTGCAATGAGCATGATCTAAATCACAGGTATGGATGCTTAAAATCTCATGATCTTATATTGCAAAATCACACCAAAATTTTAGTAATTGATAGACTATTGATACATAAGGATTTAGTTGGTTGTTGTTAACCAATTACAAGAAAGAAATGAAAATTAAACTGGTTATCTTGGCTACGTTCGCATTGGTTTTAAACTTGATTGTGATGTCTCCAGCCAAAGCTGAAGTAGGGATAGCAACTGTAATCTCTAGCCCTCAAACTATGGCAAAACTTGGATGTGCACAGAAACTATGTCAGTCTTTTCGGATCGTAGAAGAGATGGCTCCGATTTTCATGAATGTCGGTAATAACATCACCTCTAATATTTTCTTTCGGCAAGATAAAGGCGATCGATTATTTACTCTCAATGAAAAAGCTGGAGTTGCTTGTTTGGTTGATGGTCAAGGCTCAGTGGATGGTTCTATATCGTGCGGACAAGTAGATAAAAATTAATCCTTACAGCAGTTTGACTTCAAGTCCACCACAAAAAAGGGTTGCAGGGCGAAGCCCCGTATTGTTTTTCATTTTTCTATCGATACCACGTTTGATCGTAATTCGCTGTAATAACAAATCAAGCTTTAATAAAGGACATAACTAAATCTACATCCTCTGAGCTGCCAATAATTAGAGGAGTGCGGGCATGAAGTTTTTTAGGAATTACATCTAAAATTTCTTGCGTCCCAGTTGTAGCCTTTCCACCTGCTTGGGTTATTAAATATGCTAGGGGCGCAGACTCGTATAATAATCTTAATTTACCATCGGAATTTTCCTTAGAACCAGGATAAAGGAACACGCCACCTTGAAATAAAATGCGGTGAATATCTGCAACCAATGCTCCTGAATAGCGAGCAGAGTAACCAGATTGTTTATGCACATGGCGAATGTATTCCCGCATCGCTTCATCCCATTGCCAGAAGTTACCTTCATTAATGCTATAGGTAGAACCATGACTGGGAATACGAATGTTTTCACTAGAAAGAATAAACTCCCCCAAGCTCGGATCGAGGGTGAAAGCATGGACACCTTTACCAATACTGTAAATAAACATCGTGCTAGAACCATACAGAACATAGCCCGCTCCGACTTGCTTATGCCCAGATTGCAAGAGGTCTAGAGCCTCGCCAGTTTCATCATTGCCCTCTTGCTGACGAATGGAAAAAATGGTACCAACAGCTAAGTTAGTATCAATATTCCCCGAGCCATCAATGGGATCAAAAAGTAATGTATAGCGACCAATTGGACAATTTTCAGGGATGTAATGCGGCTTTTCCATTTCCTCCGAAGCCAGTCTGCACACCAACCCACTTTGCTCAAAGGCACGGATAAATACTCGATTTGCGTACTGATCCATTTTTTTAACAGCTTCACCC
>JBBQHY010000010.1:0-18940 GCA_038324415.1 Pseudanabaenales cyanobacterium
GTAGGTAAACATGGAAATGAAAGAATGATAAAAAAATATGTAGAGGCGCAAGGAAGAGAATATTTAGAATTACATTCTAACAGTCAACTAAATCTCTTTTGAGTTCGATACCCCGCTGCTTGCGGCGGGGTTATTCATTTAGAGCTTAGATTAGGAATGCTTTCACAGAGACTAAAAATTAGGTATTGCTGACCTTAGGATAAAAATCTATGGAAAATATGCATCAAGTGGGAGATTTAGTTGGCGATCGCTACCGCATAGTTGGAGTCCTAGGACAGGGTGGCATTGGCGTTACCTATGCAGCAGAAGATATTCAAACCCAACAACAGGTAGCACTTAAGGCATTATCATTTCAGCGCATGGGTGACTGGAAAACCCTAGAACTATTTGAACGAGAGGCAAAGGTCTTAAAGCACCTTAATCACCCAGCTATTCCTCGCTATTTGGATTATTTTCAAGTCGATACCCAGAGCGATCGCAGTTTTTATATTGCTCAACAACTGGTAGAGGGTCAATCTCTGATAGCTTTGATCGATAGCGGATGGCGGGGTAGTGAAGCTGAGATTAAAGATATTGCTACTCAGATTTTAGAAATTTTAATTTACCTGCATAATCTGCAACCACCTGTAATTCATCGTGATATTAAACCGCAAAACCTGATCCGCCGCAGTGATGGCATGGTAACTTTAGTCGATTTTGGGGCTGTTCAAGATACCTACCGTCATACCCAAATTGGCAGCAGCACTGTGGTCGGAACCTACGGCTATATGCCGCCAGAACAATATCGTGGCAAAGCTTTACCTGCCAGCGACCTATTTAGCTTAGGCGCAACTCTCTTATTTTTATTAACTGGGCGATCGCCTTCAGAATTACCTGAAATTAGAATGAAAATTAGTTTTCGGAATTATGTATATATTTCTCAAGGATTTGCTAATTGGCTCGAACAAATGATCGAACCTGCCTGCGAAGATCGTTTTACCACGGCACATTTAGCCTTAGCAGCACTGCAAGCCTGTGATATTGGAAAAATTCCTACAGAATCAGGAGCGATCGCCTCAGAAATTAATCATAAAATTAATCGCAAAAGTAAACCCTTTGGTAGTCGGGTTACGTTACAGCTAACTAACGATCGCCTCGAAATTTTGATTCCCCCCTCTGGTTGGAGTTTTGAATTTTTGCCATTATTAGGGTTCGCCCTATTTTGGAATAGTTTTTTGGTGGTCTGGACGATTGGGGCCTCGATGGGTGGCGGGCTTTTCGCCTTATTTTCCATCCCATTTTGGGTAATTGGTATAGCGATTCTAATTCCTGTAGTTACAGGTTTAGCAGGTAATGCTCGGCTACTAATTACTAGATCAACTTTTAGAATTGAAGTAAATGTATTTGGTTATAAGTCCTTAACTACTGGGAATATTACCGACCTCCAAAAAGTTGAGCTAGGCAGCAATATGACTGTTAACGATCAACCCGTACAGGAGATTATGCTGAGACATGGAGTCAAGACCCATAAATTTGGATTCAACCTCACCAATGTTGAAAAAGAATGGTTGCAGACAGAAATTGTTTACTTTCTTGAAACCCTTTGAAAGTAGGCTATGCCCGAAAGGTAATATACCAAGCCGAGACTCCACCAATTATGTAATTATTATGCTTACTAGATGGGACAAATTCCAAAGTTGGGTCATTGAGATTGCCCAAAAACCCTAAAAATTCGGAAATTGGTATTGAGGAAAATCCCATTTGATGAATTAAGTTTAGAGGAACAGGATGTCCCCAAAAATCATCTTCCAACTGTCTAATCGCAATTCCTTGCCAAATTGCAAATAACTTATCCTCAATTTCAGCTTCGAGGCTACTAATAGTTTTAGCCAATAATTCCAGACTAGCTTCTAGATCGGGATTGACATATAAGTTGGAATCAGAGATCTCAGACGTATATAGATCGACTGAAGGAGCAGTAATTAAGGTAAATTCACTGCCCTTTGTCCTCTCAGGAATAGTGGAGAGATTTTGGGGTAAGGGTTGAGCTTGAAGGCGATCGACAGCCTGACCTAGTTGTTCTATTAACTTTGTCAGGCTAGAGACTTTTCCCGCAGTTCATCCACCTCAGCCCGAGTTACGTATTGGGTTGCAGTAGATTCCGATTCCCCTGTGGTCATAGAATTACCTAGAATTAGTTTGTTTTCTTAAGCTTAAATCAAGATGGTGAAAATTAAATCCCCAGACGCTGAAAGATGACATCAAGGTTTTTAGTGTGATCATCGTAATCAAAACACAGATCTATTTCTACTTTAGTCAATAAATTCTGGACTTGGGCATTACCCTGAATCAGGTTACGGAAATTTCCTTCAGGCTGATTCCATGCTTGATGTGCCGCAGATTGCACGATCGCATAACTTTCTTCTCGACTTAAACCCTTATCAATTAGTGCCAGTAAAACCTTTTGGCTAAATACCACGCCGCCGTAGCAATTAAGGTTGCGCTGCATATTTTCAGGATAAACTAGCAGATTTTTGATTAAGTCGGTAATCTCTGCCAACATAAAGTGGGTAATGATACAGGCATCAGGTAAAATAACCCGTTCGGCGGCACTGTGGGAAATATCCCGTTCATGCCAGAGGGCAATATTTTCAAGGGCAGTAGCTGCATATCCCCGTAGCAGTCTTGCCATGCCAGTTAACCGTTCGGAGCGAATTGGGTTACGTTTATGGGGCATTGCTGAAGAACCTTTCTGTCCCTTCGCAAAAAATTCTTCTACTTCTAAAACATCGGTGCGTTGCAAGTTCCGAATTTCCACGGCAAAGCGTTCAACAGAGGAACCAAGTAAGGCCAAAACCTGCACAAATTCGCCATGCCGATCGCGGGAAATAACTTGAGTGGAAGCACAATCTGGTTTTAATCCTAGTTTTTGACACGCAATCGCTTCAATTTTTGGATCGACATTGGCGTAAGTACCCACTGCCCCAGAGATTTTACCCACAGCAATATTTTTAGCAGTATTCACGAGGCGATCGCGGTGCCGTAAAGTTTCGGCTAACCAGCCAGCCAACTTAAAGCCAAAAGTAATGGGTTCGGCATGAATTCCGTGGGTACGTCCCGCCATGACCGTGTAGCGATGCTGCTGCGCCTGATAGCGAATAGTTTGAGATAGGGTTTCTACCTGCGCCAAAATCAAATTAATGCTACTTGTTAGTTGTAAAGCAAGGGCGGTGTCTAGAACATCGGAGCTAGTTAGCCCTAAGTGGATGAATCTACCTGCTTCACCGACATATTCATTGACATTAGTCAAAAAAGCAATCATGTCGTGGCGTACTTCGGCTTCAAGCTCATCCACACGTTTGATATCAAAATTTGCCTTCGATTTAATTTGCTCTACAGCTTCGTAGGGAATATAGCCCAGTTCAGCCTGAGCTTCGACCACAGCAATCTCTACTTCTAGCCATGTTTGGTACTTATGCTGATCAGACCACAGGCAGCCCATTTCGGGTAAGGTATATCGCTCTATCAAGGTTTAATATTTTTCAATGTTCATAAAGTACCTTAGCAAATTCATTGAGATTCTTCATTATTATTTTCTAAATGATTTTGAGAGTCCCAATGTTAAATGATTACGAATAATCGATTAAGAAAAATTTATTCATCCTCCCAGCCACATTCATCACAATACCAATTTATCGGTGGTGGTTGAAATCTGGAAAATTCATGACCGCACATAGGACATCGACCCGTAAATATAGGGTGCCAAAACATATCTTCTATTTGCTGATCTTTATAGTCATTGAGGTTTTCTAGCTCCCACAACTCAGAGCTATCAAAATCTTGGCAAAAATTCTCATCAACTCCACATGGATGGACAGCGCAAACTAAATATTTACTGTGGGCATAATAGTTGCAGCGATCGCATTGTAATATCTTAGGCATTGGCAATAATTATCCGAAGCGGCGAATCTCAACGCCATTTTCTAAAATTACCAGAGTTAGAGTCAGGGGACTACCTGTAAAGATTGTTTCCTTGGCGATCGCTTGAATTTCAATGGCAGAATTATATGACTTAAATTCTCTGGTTAACTCAAATAGCGCACTTTGAGGGAAATTGCCAACCTTACCCGTAAACGGATTGGGTAAAACCCCCTGTTGTCTAGCCCTGAAGCTAACGAGTAGAAATAGCTTATCTAGCTGCCCCTCAATCTCAGCATCAGACATATTCGGCTTAAATTGCAAAGATGCAATCAGTTCTCCAGGCTTAAAGACTTCGCGATTAGGCGTAATATCGGCAAGAATTGAGACACTATTTTCTTTACGGAGGTAGTTTCCCGCTGACAAAATGCGGAGGATATAGCTCTTACCATCCCCTAGTTTTTGTAAAAGGTTGTCAATTTGGGTTTCGGTAAATTGAATTACAGGACGGCTTTCCTTAGGAAAATCTAAGAGGACACGGGCATTTTGATCGGCTTGTTGCAATACTTGAAATACGGCTAGACGCAGTTCTTGAGCCGACAAACCGTCATTAACCACAGCCGCCGTCAGTACCTGCTCTGATTGAATTGCCACATTTCCTCGCCGTAAAGCTTGGATACTGGCATCTAGCTGCTTTCGGTTTGTCTCTAGGCTTATAAGCTCCGAATTAAGGGCGGTTCTTTGCTTTTCTAAATCCTTAAGTCTAGTTTGAGATTCAGCAACTCGATTTCGCAGAGTTTGCCGATCGCCTGTAATTTTCTCCAGATCAATATTCAGTTGTTGGCGCTCGTCTATGAGTTTTTGGCTATCAGCTACAAGTGTTTTTTGGCGATCGTTTAATTCTTGAATTTTGGCGATCAGTTCTTGTTCCTGTGCCTGCACTTTTTTTAATTCTTGCTTTGCATTTTGAAATTTTCTTTGCACGGATTGTAATTGAGCTTGGGTTTGAGACTGACGGAATAGAGCTTCAGCCAAGGAATTATTAATTTGCTCAAGATTGAGTTTTTCTTGATCCCGTTGAGTTTTAGTTGCCGCCAATTCTGCTGATACCTTCTCTTTCTCAGCTTGGACACTTCTTAAGTCAGCCCGAATACTATCTAGTCTAAATAAGCCATCTCGAAGTTGACTACTGCTTGCCAGTAATACACCTAGAGTCGAGGCAGCAATCATCCCGCCTGTGGCGATTGTGATTAAAGTTGCGGTATTTCGAGGTCTAAGTTTGAATATACTCAGTCGAGCTTTTCCAACTTTAGTGCCAATGCGATCGCCAAGGGTAGCAATTATACCTCCTAAGATCAAAATCGCCAGCACTAGAACGTAGCCTGCCATGTTACTTCTCACACCTGTTAATCTTTAATCTTATCCGAATCTTTGTTCGGTGAAATACTGATTGCGATCAAGATGCAATTTTTAGCTTAAATCTTTTAAATACGAATGCGCATTGCCCGCAAATATAGCGATAAAGAAATTGGAATTTTAACCCGACATTTATTAGACTTATTAATTAATGTTAAGCTTTGCGAAGCAGTAGAATAATAAAAATTAATTTACAGACTTAATTTAATTAAACTTAAAACTTATTCATAAAAATTCAGAGGAAATATGCGGGTTGCGATCGCTGGAGCAGGTTTAGCAGGATTATCTTGCGCCAAATATTTAACAGACTTGGGACATACCCCGATTTTACTAGAAAGGTCAGAGACCCTAGGCGGACTGGTGGCAGCTTGGCAAGATGAAGATGGCGACTGGGTTGAAACAGGACTGCACGCCTTTTTTGGGGCATATCCAAACATGTTGCAGTTAATGAAAGAGTTGGGAATTAGCGATCGCCTGCAATGGAAACAACATACCTTAATTTTTAATCAGCCCGAAAAACCTGGAATCCTATCCAGATTTGACGTACCTAATATTCCTGCCCCGTTTAATGTGATTATGTCGATTCTCAAAAATAACGATATGCTCACGTGGAATCAAAAAATTCGCTTTGCTATTGGATTAATTCCGGCGATCGTGCGGGGACAGAAATATGTAGAATCCACTGATAAATATAGCCTGATTGAATGGCTTAGACTTCAGGGCATAGACGAGCAAGTCAACACCGATATTTTTATAGCAGCTTCTAAGGCATTAACTTTTATCAATCCTGAAGAAGTCTCTGCCATGATCATCCTCACGGCGCTGAATAAGTTTCTACAACAAAAAAATGGCTCCAAAATCGCCTTTTTAGACGGTGCTCCCCCCGAACGTCTCTGCCAACCTATTGTCGATCATGTTACTGCCCGTGGCGGTGTGGTGCGGACACAAACTGCTCTTAGAGAAATAGTTTTAAATCCCGATGGCTCTGTAAAACACTTCTTAATTGGCGGTCTAGGCGAAGCCAGTCATGAACTCACCGCCGATGCCTACGTTTCTGCCATGTCTGTAGATATAACAAAGCTGCTTTTACCTAAAGCTTGGCAAGAATTAGAATTTTTCAAAAAGCTAGATGGCTTAGAAGGCGTCCCTGTAATTAACGTCCAAATTTGGTTTGATCGCAAGCTTACAGATGTCGATCAACTCTTATTCTCAAGATCGCCACTATTAAGCGTCTATGCCGATATGAGCGTAGCCTGTAAAGAATATGCAGACCCCGACAAGTCTATGTTAGAGCTAGTATTGGCTCCCGCCGCCGAATGGATTGGTAAACCCGATCAAGAAATCATCGCCGCTACCATGTCGGAACTGGCAAAACTATTCCCAACACAAATACCCGACCATGCTAAAGTTTTGAAAGCCAGAGTGGTAAAAACACCACGTTCTGTTTATACCGCTATACCGGGTAGGCAGGCATATCGCCCCAGTCAAGACACTCCCATCGCCAATTTCTTCTTGTCTGGTAGTTATACTATGCAAGAATATCTGGGCAGTATGGAAGGAGCCGTGCTTTCTGGTAAGCTGACTGCACAGGCGATTAACAAAGCCCTCGAACCTCACCTCATCTCTAGTCAAACCCTTGGTCAAACAACTGCCGCCAAAGCCCTTGCTTAATCTCGTGGGAATGCTCTATCCCGCTTCTCTACTAGAGGCGTACAAAGCCTGCCGTGACATCACCGCCAAGTATGCCAAGACCTTCTATCTTGGTACGATGCTGATGTCGGAGGCAAAACGTTGTGCTATCTGGGCATTGTATGCGTGGTGTCGGCGCACCGATGAACTAGTAGATGGACTGCAATCAGCAACCACTACCACCGAAACCCTAAAGGATTGGGAACACCAACTGGAGATGGCTTTTGCAGGGCAACCTAAGAGTCTTCCTGATGTAGCTCTAGCTGATACACTTCACAACTATCCCATTCCCATGCAGCCATTTAAGGACATGATCGCGGGAATGCGGATGGACTTAAATTACGATCGCTATGACACCTTTGAAGATCTGCATCTTTATTGCTATCGAGTAGCTGGTACTGTGGGGCTAATGTCTGCTGCGGTTATGGGATTTGAAACTAACGATGCCAATGTCATTGCCACTGCTACAGAAGCAGCGATCGCTCTGGGAATTGCCATGCAGCTAACAAATATTTTGCGAGATATTGGTGAAGATGTGCGCCGTGGCAGAATTTATTTGCCCCTCGAAGACCTCAAATACTTTGACTACACTGAAAAAGATTTAATTAACGGGGTCATAGACGATCGCTGGGTTAATCTCATGATGTTTCAAATTCAAAGGGCAAGAAACTTTTATCGTATAGCGGAAAAAGGTATATCTGCTCTGTGCCGAGATGCCCGTTGGCCCGTGTGGTCATCGTTAATTTTGTATAGAGATATTTTGAGTGCGATTGAAAGCAACAACTATGACGTATTTGAGCAACGAGCCTTTGTTCCCACTTCTAATAAATTAGTTGTTATTCCTTGGGCATGGTTAAAAGCGCAAACATAAGCTCAGCGAGGATTAAGGGATTTAGGTTGAGGTTTTGCAAGGAATCGGAATGGGTAATTAAAAATCATTCATAATTAGCAATGTATGATTTAGCAAGGGGGTTATCAATATTCTTCAGGGGCGCTAGATATATTGTGGGAATGATTTTTACTAAATCCAACTATATTGTTCGGAATATGTATAACTGTTGCATCCACAATTTCAAATCCTTCCCTAGCTGCTTTTTCTTTAATTGCTTCTACTAGCCAATGACTGTCAGGCACACAACTAGCGGATGCTGACATTTTGACTAACTCATAAATTTTTTTGCTAATTCTCGGTCTGACACTATCAGCCATTAAAGTTTTACATCCTGTTAGTCAATGTTAGGTATAATTCAAAACATATCACATAACTTCCCCCTCATACTATAGGATGATGATCCTTATGAAAATTCTGTATAGATTATTATATTGAATCTTTAATTGACTGGAGCCAATGTGGTACCAGACTATGCTACGCTAATCAAGATTTTTGAAAACTTACAAAGCTAGTCAAAGGGATCAAGGATTTAAATCAAAATTATATAACTGGTACGTATATATAATTTGCGAATAAAATTTTCACTTAGGTAGAACAAATGACGAAAGTATCTTTCCATAAATCTGAAATGGATGGGAACAAATACACGGTAGAAGGTATTACGAGGCTTGCTTTTACCATTAAAGCCTCAATGAAGTTCCGAGGTTGGTCGGAGCGAAAGCTAGCAATGCATGCAGGCGTGTCCCATGTGACTGTCAATAAGTACGTCAGGGCAAATATTCACGAGCCTCAGCCAGATATCTTAAGGGCTTTAGCTCCTTATATCTTTAAAGTCACTCTGATCAATCAAGATAACATTGAAATTGACTCGGATAAAATCTATGGTGATAACTGGCAAGCCTTAGAAAAAATAGCTACGGCGGCATATATGCAAATGGGAAATTCTTCAGAAGTTACTAATTTAAATTCTGATTTACCAAAAGTTGCTGAAACTCCGACTAAATATAAATCCAAAAAATAACCCTTAAACTTTGCTTACATAAATTTGCATACAATAGTGAAGTGAGCAATATTAAAACTAAGTAACGGAATAATTATGGCTTTATTTGGATTTGGTAAAAAGTTAACTCTTCCCAACGTCACTGATGCACTCCCTGGGAGAAGCGTAGCAATTCCTACCGCTACTACTCATTATGTCAATGGTAATAATCTCAAATCTCCATATCCTCAAGGCATGGAGCAAATAATATTTGGGATGGGCTGCTTTTGGGGCGCAGAGCGCAAGTTTTGGCAGTTAGATGGCGTTTATATGACCGCAGTAGGCTATTCCGCAGGAATTACCCCTAATCCTACCTACGAGGAAGTTTGTAGTGGCATGACAGGGCATAACGAAGTAGTTTTAGTTGTATTTGATCCTAAGCTAATTAGTCTTGAGCAATTACTGAAAGTATTCTGGGAGAGCCATAATCCGACTCAAGGTATGCGCCAAGGTAATGATGCTGGAACTCAGTATCGTTCAGGGATTTATTACTATTCTAAAGCGCAACAGGATTTGGCTAATGCTTCATTAAATTTATTTCAGTCAGCCATTAAGTCCGCAGGCTACGGTGCAATTACCACAGAGGTATTATCTGCGCCCGAATTTTACTTTGCCGAGGGCTATCATCAGCAATATTTAGCAAAAAATCCCAATGGTTATTGTGGGCTTGGGGGCTACAATGTCAAGCTACCTGAAGTGAGCTTAACCGTTTAGAAGGTCTAATATAACTTAGAATAGTTAGTCCAAAATACTAGTTTGTAAAACTTGCTATAAATGATTCTTCAGGCAGGTTAGTTTTGACTTTTAGGCTTGCTCGGGGATTTTTAGGTTTGCCCGATCTAAAGTTTCTACGGTATTATTCAGGGTGAAGATTTAAGCCAGAATGCTAATCTTCTTAACTACAACCGATAAGCCAAATAAGTTAAGCCCATGAACCAACTCAAGAAAGAAGAAATTTACGATAAGCTGGGGAATATTGACCAAATTCGTGACATCATCTTTGGCGCTCAACTTCGGGATTACAATTCCCGTTTTGACAAGCTAGAGTCAGACTTATTAAATTTTCGCCAGGAATTGATTGATCGAATTCAAGAGGTTAAAACTACTAATGCGGCTGAGTTGCGTTCTGCTATAGATAGCGTAGATAAAAGAGTTAGAGCTTTACAGTTAACGGGGGAAGAGGAAAGAAATGATCTTAGACAAATCATTGATCGCACCCATCGTAAATCTTCTAGCAACTTTGAAAAACTGACCGAAGACCTAGAGACCACAACTGGAAATTTGCGGGATAACCTCTCCGAGACTAAAACTAAACTTCAAGATGATATTCGTAACCTTAGAACCTACGTTCAAGAAGAATTAGAAAGAAGATTATCGGCGATCGGAAATATCAAGGTTTCACGAGATGACATGGCAGAGATTTTATTTGAGTTGGGCATGAGGCTTAAGGGTACTGAGTTTGTCCCTGAGCTAGAAGAAGCTACAGATTTGATCATTGTTGATCGTCTAATTGATCGCCTAGCAACTGAATAAGAGTATCCCGAATTAAGAGTATTAAGTATGAAGCATTTTTTCTTAGCCCTGCTGATCTTAATTTATCTATTTCTCCCTGCCCAAGTTCAGGCTGCTGACACCTCTATAACTAGCTCTTTAAGTAACTCTTTAAATAAAGAGTCAAATCAGGAAATTGTAGAGAGATTGGATAAAGTTAAGTCCTCAATGGCAAAGATTAGGTTTTGCTACAACGAAAACTGCTTCTACCGCAATATTTCCAGCATTATTACCCCGCCGACAAATGTTAAGAGTAATTACAGTGCTGTGATTTCTGCAACTATTGACCGCCCTTCTACGGTTTTAGATACTGCTCATTACACTTTGAATTTTATTAATCACCGTTGGCAGCTAGTTAAGGGCGAAGAATATACTGACGTAGCTGAGTATTTATTTAATGGCGATCGCTATGAAATTTTTAGCGTTCATTCTAATCGCAGTCTGCGGGGCAAGTTGGCACAGGCAAGCAAGGATGGCAACCTCAAATCAGGATATTTAACCTTTTACTACGATATTTTTGACAACGGCTTAGAAAAGATTAAATCCTGATCTATACCTGTTCCATAAAAGATTAGCTTTGCCAAGTTTCTTTAGTGAAATTACCATGTAACCCAAAGGGAATATGGTGCTTAAGATGTACCGTAGCGATTGGCGGCTTAGTAATATTGGCAGCATCTAAAACTACAATATCTGTGCGATCGCAGGCAGAGTCAAACACTAGAACTACTAACCAACCGTGATCTTCTTCGGTTCCGTCGGGGTGCGGAATAAACGTGGGTTCGCCGATAAATCCTTTGGGAGCGAAGCTATGGATTTGGTTTTCTCCAGTTTGGACATCTACTTTCATGATTGATTGGAGTGGAGCATTTCCAGACTCGTTGGCGATCGCACCCATATAACAATAGCGATAATTTTGTCCCATATAATCAGGATGAGTAATAGGAAATTCACAGGAACGTTCTTGCAGCAGAGACTTTTTAACTTTCCCTGAGGCTAAGTTGATGTGAAATCTATACAGTTGTCCGGGAATGACTTGATCAAAATTTACATCCAAAAAGTCTATACCTGCCTCTAGTTTGGGGTAGTCTCTATAGCAAATTGAATCGAGGATAATCTCTCCATCCTGCTCGTAAGCATTAGCGTGGTGGAAGATAAAACAGGGATCGGTTTCAAGCGTAATGAGTTTACCAGTGCGATCAAATATGAGAAGTTTAGTCGGGGTGTCGGGCTGAAGATCAATACAGGTCGCCGCGGGCTTAAATCCTAGGACAAAAGGTAAGGGATTAAACTTAACTGGATTTTGGGCAAATATGGAATAGTTGGGCGTAATGGCAAAGTCATGGAGAAAACAGAAACCATCTACTTTTTGCTTAACAAATCTAGTCAAATTCCCCTCTGGGTCAACTTTGTACAAGTTAATGGTGGATTTAAGCCCCGCATCGACACCAAAAGCGTACATATCACCTGTGCTTGGCTCAAATTTTGGATGGGCAGTAAATACCTCACCTGCAGGTAAATTACCATCAAAGTTTTCAATGCCGATTGTCTCTAGTGTCTGGGGATTAAGGCGGTAGGGGCGGCTGGCTTCCCATAGCGCCAGCAGCTTTTTGCCGTGATAGATAACATTAGTATTGGCAATATTCTTAAGCTTGAGGCTGAATATATTTTGGAGTAATCCGCCAGGTTTCTGGGTGCCAAATACGCCACGGTAGAGAATTTTTCCTGCCTGTTTCTCAGCTAAATATTCTGGGGTTTTGACAAAGCTATTAGCAAAATGCACTTTGCCATTGATAAAGGTAATTCCACAAATCATGCCATCACCATCAAAGGGATGCCCGTAGCGATCGCCATTTACATCTAATAAACCTGGACCATTCCGAAATAAAGTCCCTTCTAAAGATTTTGGCAATTCACCTTCAATCTCATCAACCCAGTAGGAATGTTCAGTTTTGAGAGATTTATAGCCCTTTTGCCAGTCGGCTTTAATAAAAGATGAAGTTTGCACCATGGGATTGCCCTTGAATTACTCAGTTAGGTGATTGTTAACTAATCTTAATACTTTTTAACGGCGATCGTAATACAGATCTTAGTTCTAAATTTTGACTATGGGATTTTAGAAACAAAAATGCGCCCGATCAATAAAGATAGAGCGCCGAATCTGAAAGTAAAATTTAACGTTTGGAATACTGAGGAGCTTTACGAGCTTTACGTAAGCCATATTTCTTCCGTTCTTTTGCGCGAGGATCGCGGGTTAAATATCCCTCAACCTTCAAAGGCTTACGATTTTCAGGAGATAGTTCACATAATGCTCGAGCTACTCCTAACTTGATGGCATCAGCCTGTCCAGTTACACCACCACCGTGGGCATTAACCAGAACATCATACTCATTTTCTAGCCCAAGGGTTTCTAGGGGTGCTTTAACTCCCGAAATATAGCTGGCATTAAATTGTAAATACAAGTCACCGGGCTTACCGTTAACAACGATCGCTCCAGTACCTGGTACTAGTCTAACTCTGGCAACAGCGGTTTTTCTTCGACCTGTACCCCAATACACGGCACGGTTAGATTGATCAGTAGCTTGCATTATTTATCTCCTGGAATAGTATTAATTGCTAAGACTTGAGGTTGTTGAGCAGCATGGGGATGAGTAGCACCCGCATAAACATTAAGCTTGGTAAATAGTTGCCGACCTAGGGTATTTTTAGGAAGCATCCCTTTAACCGCTTTCTCAATAATCCGCTCTGGAACTCGCTTGATTAGCTTATCAAAGGTCTCTTCTTTCATACCACCAGGGCGACCAGAATGTCTTCTATAGATTTTTTGGCTGCTTTTTTTGCCTGTAACTGCTACTTTTTCAGCATTGATGACAATTACAAAATCCCCAGTATCAAGATGAGGCGTATAGATTGGCTTATTTTTGCCACGGAGGATCATGGCGATCGCTACAGCTAGCCGTCCTAAGCGTTGACCTTCAGCGTCTACAACATACCACTGGTGATCAGGATTTGTAGGGAGGTGAGTACGATTTTGATTAATTAATGGAATAGTCATAGATTTACTGGAGATGAACAATTAGGAAACTTCAAAAAATCAGCAGTTAAAAAGGGATTATCATTATACCCAATATCAAGCAAGCACAAACCTTGGGGTGGAGCCGCATACTTAACATCACAACGCCGTCGCTCCTGCCAAATATTTGTAAATTCCGCCACTGATAGGCGCAATCGTCCTACTTCAACCAAGAGCCCAACTAAAAGTCGAATCATACCATATAGAAATCCACTTGCCCGCACTTCTACATAAACACAATCCCCTTGTCGCCAACATAAAGCATCTTTAACAGTGATCCAGCCGTGAGCACGTTTCGATCCCGACCTTTGGAGAGCCGAAAAATCGTGGTTGCCCAGCATGGGAGTTAAAGCTTGCTGCATCAAATTTTGATTAAGACTATCAAGATAATAATGCCAGCTTTGATGCTGGATGAATAGGTTTGGAAGATGAGCGTTGAAAATTATATAGCGGTATCTACGCCATATCGCCGAAAATCTAGCGTGCCAATTTGAGCTTACAGGTACCGACTCGCATACTAGAATTTCTGAGGGTAAATTAGAATTGAGAACCTTTGCCCACCTATGGGGGGGGATGGGACTATTCGTCTCAAAATGAGCAACTTGAGCAGCAGCATGAACCCCTGTATCAGTGCGTCCCGCTCCATGCAATACAACCTTATGGTGACAAAGCTGAGTTAGAGTATCTTCAATAGTTTGTTGAACACTAGGCTTGTTGGTTTGTCTTTGCCAACCATGAAAGCTTGCACCTAAATATTGAATAATTAGGGCAACTCTTTGTAGGGACATTGGGGCGGGTTCAGCAGTCATGATCAAGCTCTTATACCAATTGCACAACTGCCATAGGGGCATTATCCCCACGACGGCTAACCGTACGGATGATTCTAGTGTAACCACCATTACGATCGCCATAGCGGACTGGGGCTTGCTCAAACAACAGATCAACTAGCTTTCTGACTCTTTCGTCATCGGGAGTATCTCTAGGTTGAACCTGAGGCTTTACAGGTTGACCATCCTTTACAGATAGATCAAAAAGATAGCTTAAGGCTTGTCGACGAGCATGGAGAGATCCATCCTTGGCAAGCCCAATCATCTTATCAGCAGTAGCACGAATGACATCGGCTTTAGCTCTAGTGGTTTTAATTTCACCTCTAAGTAAAAGTTGAGTGGTGAGCGATCGTAGTAGAGCCTTACGCTGGTCAGCAGGCTTACTAAGTTGAGGAGTACGACAACGGTGGCGCATAGAATTAGGTGGTAATTGGTTTATTCAAACAAACTTAAACAATCTTGGGGAGTTAGCTAAATAGTTAACTGGCTTTTGGCGTTTTTTCTTCAGGTAAAGTCAGTCCAAGATGCTGTCTTAGAGCTTCCATTACTTCTTCAGCCGACTTTTGCCCGAAGTTTTTAATCTCTAGCAAATCGTCTTGGCTATATTTCAGTAAATCAGCAACAGTATTGATTTGAGCTCGCTTTAGGCAGTTATAAGCTCTTACCGAAAGCTGAAGCTCTTCAATATGAATCTGCTTAGTTTCATCCTGTTCATCTGTACTCAATTCCTTTGGTGTAACTAGGGTAATTTCTTGTAATGGCGAAAATAGACCAACCAAAATATTAGCGGCTTCACTTAAAGATTCTTGGGGCGTAAGACTGCCATTAGTTGTGATTTCCAAAACTAATCTATCTTTAAATGCAGTATCACTGGCACGAGTATCTTCAACTGTATATTTGACCTTGGTTACAGGCATAAAAATTGCATCAATCTGGAGAAAATCAATGGCAGAACCATCATCTTTACTCCGATTAATTGCCCTATAACCCTTGCCACGCTCTACTTTGAATTCCATCTCCAAAACTGCACCTTCGCACAGGGTGGCAACATACTGGTTAGGGTTTACGATTTCAATATCTGAAGGCAAAATAAAATCCCCTGTAGTAACCGTCATTGGACCTCTGGCTACAAGCCGACCAATCTGGGGTTCAGGGTTATAGGTTTTTAAGATCACTTCTTTCATGTTCAGAAGTAAATCAAGTACGTCTTCTCGTACACCAGGAATCGTCGCAAATTCATGATTGACTCCTGCAATCCGCACTGCAGTCACAGCAGCACCTTCAAGATTAGATAGCAGTACCCTCCGCAAGGCATTACCAATAGTAATTGCTTGACCTCGCTCTAAAGGTTCTAACACAAACCTACTATACTGACTGTTGGTTTTGTCTGTATAAGACCCGATGCATTCGACTTGAAAGTTAGCCATATCTGTATTAATAAACTCAGGAGGACTGACAGGTTTTCGCTGTTACTAAGTAGGAATGCTAAGGTGCAACCGTAACTCGTAAATGTAGCGACCATGTAAAAACTAGTGCTGATACATATAGCATTAGTTAAAGAACTTGATATAGGAAAATTAAGAATCCTTTGAGTGCTCTTTCTAATACTAAATGTATATCTAGACTCGACGACGCTTAGGTGGGCGGCAGCCGTTGTGTGGAATTGGGGTGATATCACGAATGAGGGTGATTTCTAAACCAGTGGCTTGGAGTGCTCTAACAGCAGTTTCTCTGCCAGAACCAGGACCAGAGACCATGACTTCAATTTGACGCATACCTTGATCAATGGCACGACGAGCTGCACCTTCCGCCGCAGTTTGAGCCGCAAACGGTGTACCTTTTTTGGCACCCTTGAACCCACTGGAACCAGCAGATGCCCAAGAGATTACATCACCACCTGTATCAGCGATCGTGATGATAGTGTTGTTGAAGGTTGATTGAATATATGCAACTCCATTTGGGACGTTACGTTTTGTCTTGCGTACCCCAGTACGACGGGTTGGTTGACGAGCCATAGTTGTATTGATGTTTTAGATTCTTGAAATTTTGTCTTGAAGCTTTTCTTAAAGTCTATACTGAGATTCTTTTTGAAATTTGATCTGAAAGCTTTAAGGGGGAGAGAATGCGGTTACTATTTCTTAGTTGGCGCTTTCTTTTTACCAGCCACAGTCCGACGAACTCCTTTGCGAGTCCGAGCGTTGGTTTTGGTTCTTTGCCCTCTCAGAGGTAACCCTAGTCTGTGTCTTCTACCTCTATAGGTGCCAATATCAATGAGGCGTTTGATGTTTAGCCCTTCCAAGCGACGAAGATCGCCCTCAACTTGGTAGTTTGTTTCAACTTCTTGACGCAATGAAGTGACCTCAGAATCACTCAGATCTTTGACCCTAGTATCAGGGCTGATGTTGGTTGCTTCTAATATGGCTTGAGAACTAGGTAGCCCAATGCCAAATATGTATGTTAAGCCAATTTCTACGCGCTTGTCCCTTGGAAGGTCAACGCCTGCAATGCGAGCCACTACTAATTATCTCCCCTTGCTTTCATTTTTAAATCAAACCAAATAAATCAAACTAAGTTACTACTATTACTTTAGTCTAGACATAGAGTTTAAAACAATAATTTAGACTAAAATAGAGCGAACTCTATAATATATGCAGTGAGTGGTACTATGTCAACTTTATTTCAAAATTTCTTTAAAGTTAGCCCTAAATATATTTTCTTGATCCTTCAGAACTTAATATCACAGTCGTTCGGTTGAGATCGCTTATTTAGAATACAGAGGCAGAAATAGTAATTGGGATCAAGACTTTATTCAGAGGAAATAAAATGAAAACCTTACAAACTAGAGAGGAAAGTCAGACTATTAAAGATCCGTTATGGAATTTAATGTTGTCTACTAATGATTGTTATCCTGGCTGTTCGTGCGATAGCGACTTTTTTGATATCACTCCTGAACGAGTACAGCAATGGGTTAGGCATAACGGAAGTCAAAATGCTAAACAGGCATTAGTTCAACTTAATGAACTTACAAATTCTTTATGCCTAAATCTTTAGACTTTAAGTGTTCAGATCAATCTTGTAATGGAATGCAAGGATGATGCAATTAATTGGCTATCTAATTGGAGATATATTTTGAATGATGTTGAATCTCTATAAAATTAAGAACCAGATCGAAAATAAATTAAGCAGTATTACATTATCAAGATCACTTTTCTGGGTATGATTTGGAGTTAATACATCTTAGATCTGTAAATATTCATGGCAATTAAAGTAGGAATCCTTGGCTTTGGCGGTTTAGGGCAGGCGGCAATCAAACTCTTAAGCAGTAAACAAGAAATAGTTTGCGTTGCTCTTGCCGATCAAAAAGGTTATGCCTATGCGCCTGATGGTATAGATGTGACAAAAGCGATCGCCGCCTATGAACATCAAGGTTCAGTTGGTTACTTAGAGTGTGGAGTTTTGAGCGATCGCAGCATTAAAAAATTAATTAGCTCTGCCCCCGATGTGGATGGTTATTTCCTCGCACTCCCGAATTTACCTAATACCTTCATGGCAAGCGTGGCTAAGGAGTTCATTAGCTCTGGGTGGCATGGAGTTTTAATTGATGCCATTAAGCGCACCAGTGCTGTGGAGCAACTTATAGCCTTATCTGAAGGTTTAAAAGCAAGCGGAATTACCTACATTACTGGTTGTGGATGTACACCAGGTTTATTAACAGCGGCGGCGGCGATCTCAGCTCAAAGTTTTGCTGAAGTCCATAAAGTTGAAATTCAATTTGGTGTGGGTATTGCCAACTGGTCTGCTTATCGTGCCACCATTCGCGAAGATATTGCCCATATGCCAGGTTATAACGTAGATATTGCCCAAGCTATGACCGAGGAGGAAGTTGAAGCTTTACTAGACAAAACAAACGGCATAATTACCCTCGAAAATATGGAACATGCCGATGATATTTTGCTAGAGAGATTGGGAATTTGTAGTCGCGATCGCGTTACTGTGGGCGGAGTTGTCGATACTCGCAATCCTAAAAAGCCTTTGAGTACAAGTATGAAACTCACAGGTCGAACTTTTGAAGGCAAGATTTCTACCCATACTTTTACCCTCGGCGATGAGACTAGCATGGCGGCAAATGTCTGTGGTACCGCCTTTGGTTACCTTAAAGCAGGTAAATCTTTCCATCAAAAATCAATTCACGGGCTTTTTACTTCGGCGGAAATTATGCCTTTGTTTGTAAGATAATCTTGCAAAATTGAGCTTTGAGAATTTCGGATAAAAATCATTTGTCGAAATACTAATTCAAAATTCTAAGTAGAGATGCTAAAATGCGGATCGCTCAAAATTTTCCCAACCCATTTTTCAAAATAAGCTGTGGCAACCTTACAACAACAAAAAATTCGGATTCGCTTAAAGGCATTCGATCATAAACTTTTAGATGCATCTTGCGAAAAAATCGTTGATACCGCTAACCGTACCAATGCAACTGCGGTTGGACCAATCCCCATGCCGACAAAAAGACGTATTTATTGCCTCTTGCGATCGCCCCACGTGGACAAAGACTCCCG
>JBBQHY010000011.1:0-18140 GCA_038324415.1 Pseudanabaenales cyanobacterium
CACAAAAATTGACATGAAAAATATCAACGTACTCCAATCCAAATCTCGGAGAATATGATTAAGGGAATCAATTTTGTTATGGTGAGCCAGTAATAGGGCAAGTACAGCCCCAACCAGTGCAACAGTTGCTGGAGATACAGGTATAGGTAAGGTTTCCCCAATTACGAAAAATACTAAAACAAAAGTTGCGATCGCTGCTCCGACCATCAAGGTTCGAGGATGCTTAATTTCAGGAGCAATAATTTGATCGACATTAGTCAATTCCGTGACCCAGATTTTGCGAAATAGAAACGGAAGCATGGCTATAATCACGATAATAGCGATCGCCCCGCCTAAACTCAGACGCAGTAAATAATCACTAAAACTTAAATTTATAGCACTACCGACAATAAAAGTAGCAGGATCGCCCACAATTGTCAGTAATCCTGCACTATTTGCCACAAAAACCATCAAAATTAGTAAAGGCACAAAATCCACCCCCACAATCTGAGCTATCGGCGGAATTAACGGAGCCAAGATCATCACCGTTGTCGCATTAGGGAGAAAAGCGCAAATTGGCGTCACCACCCCCACGATCGCAATTAACAATCGACTACCTTTTCCCTTGGCAAAAATTACAATCTGAGCTGCCAGATAATCAAATATTTTAGTTGGCTCAAAAGCCCGCACCATTACCATTACGCCAAAAAATAGACTTAAGGTGCCATGACTTTGACCAATGTAGGAGATCGCTTGGGGTAGCGACATAATGTTCACCACCACCAACATCAATGCCCCTAGCATCGCGGCGATCGTCAAATGTACCCACTCTGTGATTATCAGAAAAATCACGCTTACAAAGACACACGATGCGGTAATTGCTTGCCAACTATCCATAATTAATCTTAATTAAGCTTTAGGTGATTTCTAGTAAAAAAGTGCCCCATTCCAAAAGCCCCCTAAATCCCCAAATTCTGCGAGACTTTGATTATCAGAACCCCCAGAATTGGGGGCAGGGGCAGTTGGGTAGATTCTTTAAAGGAAATCTCCTTAGTTTTTCAAATACCGAGGTTATAGTTCCACCGATCTACCTTTTTGCGGAAACATTCCTCCAGGTTTATATTGTAAAAATATCACAATCAAGGCAAACAGCATCACCTTAGCCATACTAGTTGTAGCAAAAAAAGTAAAGAAATCAAACAACGGAGTAATTGGTTTTAATAATGAAGCGATCGCCCCAGAACCTAATAAATAATTAGTAGTTCCCAAGGCTAGAGCCGCAACAATGCTCCCCACCAGCTTACCAACTCCACCCACTACCACGACCATAAACGTATCCACAATATAGTTCTGTCCCGTATTTGGACCAACTGAACCTAGAAAACTCACAGCACAACCCGCAATTCCCGCTAACCCAGAACTCAGAGCAAAGGTCAAAGCATCAACTTTTTGGGTGGGAATACCCAAACAAGAACTCATAGTACGGTTTTGAGTTACAGCTCTTATTCTTAATCCCCAGGGCGATCGCTGTAAAAACAGATAAATGCTAATCACACACGTAATAGTTAAAGCAATAATAAATAAGCGAGTATAAGGCATTTGCAATGTCCCAACTGTCACTCCTCCCCGTAACCATAGCGGCGACGACACATCCACATTTTGGGCGCCAAACCACGGCTTAGTAATTCCTAGCTTATAAATATTTCCTAAAACTGTACTAAAAGCGATCGCCACTGCCGCCGATAAAGGCAACATTACCACCCCAAACCAAGTTTTAATCTTGTCCGAGTTCGGACGTAAACTAGCAACTATCCAGCCACCAAAAAATAAAATGCAAAAAGTGGTGATGCCAATTACCAAGCCCCAACTCACGCTGCGGACAAACTGTTGCAAAATCAAGCTCACTCCCCACGTTGCCAATAGTGTTTCAAGGGGTCTGCCATAGAGAAATCTGAGCACCCCTCGCTCTAAAATAAAACCCATCAAAGCCGTGACCGCAAAGGCGGCAATTAGGGCAAAAAAGATATAAACCTCAAACCACTGCGCCCCCATGCTCTTAAAAATATTTTGGACAACATAGGTGGTATACGCCCCCAGCATCATTAGTTCCCCATGCGCCATGTTAATTACACCCATCAGTCCAAAGGCGATCGCTAAACCCAAGGCTGCTAAAAGCAATACCGAGCCAGTGCTTATGCCATTAAATATCCCATCTACAATTTCTGCCATTCCTCTCCTCTCTGCTAATTGATTTTCGCTAATTAATTAAAATTAGGACTTACGCACTCAAGTTTATAGAAAATTCGTGGGCGGGAGTTTGAGTGCTGAGCACTCAATTGGGGCTGTGCCCCAAACCCCCTTTAAATATAGGTTTTCTTTTTACGCTGCCTAAACCCTAAAAATGCTAATTAACTAAGAAGGGATTGAAAGATCTACTCTTCCAACCCCACTCAAAAATTAACCCAAATATGAGGCTTAATTACTATGCCTTGAACTTTCCGCCCTTAGCAGGATCAGACCAATCACAGGAGAAGCCTTTAGTCTCAGTCACAAACTGATTCCAAGGAATTGGAGGAACAGCAGCTTTAGATTCATAGATGATGTCAAATAAGCCATCATCGCGCACCTGCCCGAGTCGGACAAACTTAGCTAAATGATGATTATTTTCTAAGGTGTACATACCACCCGGAGCATCAAAGGTCAGTCCCAAGGCAGCTTTACGCACAGCTTCAAGATCATCAGCCTTACCAGCTTTCTCCACCGCCGCTTTCCATAGGTAAACCATCACATAAGCAGATTCCATCGGATCGTTCACCACTCGATCTGCACCATATTTTGCCTTAAAAGCTTCAACAAACTTTTTGCTAGCAGGTAAATCTACGGTTTGGAAGTAGTTCCATGAAGCATAATGCCCCTTGAGGAAATCAACGCCGATCGCTTTAACTTCTTCTTCGGCAATACTAACTGACATGGAAGGATACTTCTCCGCTGTCATACCCGCCCCTTGCAATTGCTTAAAGAAAGCGACATTACTATCCCCGTTCAGGGTGTTGTAAATAACCCCACCATTGGGTAGAGCCTGTTTGATTTTGCTGATAATCGGTGATACT
Organism: Pseudanabaenales cyanobacterium; assembly: GCA_038324415.1. Lineage (GTDB taxonomy): Bacteria > Cyanobacteriota > Cyanobacteriia > Pseudanabaenales > Pseudanabaenaceae > PCC-7502. The sequence goes on from JBBQHY010000011.1 coordinate 3,090, forward strand.
TCAACGTTACCTAGAGGTAGATAGTCTTCACCAACTACTTTGCCACCTTTGGCTGCTAATTGAGCTTTGATAATAGTGTTAGCAGTGCGCGGAAAAACGTAGTCAGAGCCAACTAAAAAGAACTCTTTACCCTTATTTTCTAATAACCAATCCACTGAAGGTTCAATTTGTTGGTTAGGAGCCGCCCCTGCGTAAAATACATAATTAGAACATTCCTGCCCCTCATACTGCACTGGGTACCAAAGCATATGCTGTTTAGACTCAAATACTGGGAGTACAGCTTTACGACTAGAGGAAGTCCAGCAACCAAAAACAGTTACAACCTTATCTTGATCAATTAACTTCGTAGCTTTCTCGGCAAAGGTGGGCCAATCTGAGGCACCATCTTCCACGATCGCTTCAATTTGCTTGCCTAATACACCACCACTTTTATTAATTTCCTCGATCGCTAATTGTTCAGCATCAACTACACTCTTTTCACTAATTGCCATAGTGCCACTCAAAGAGTGCAAAATTCCGACTTTAATAGCTTCACCTGAGGTAGTCGTAGGGGCAGTAGCAGTGGGAGTTGTTTCATTCCCGCAGGCTTTGAGCAGCATCGCGGTTCCCAAAGAAGCAGAACCATACACTATAAATTTACGTCTATCGATTGCCATTATTTCTCCTTCACAACTTTACTTAGTAATTATGTTAACTAGACTCCTGATTCACTTTGGGATTTAGCCAAATTTAGAGCCATGTTTGAATAAAATCATTTTGGGTTACAGACACATCTATTCATGTATTAAAAGATACAAAATATTAATCAAATTTTTTGATCTTTATCCTTAATCAACCATCTGAGTAAATTAGACTTAGATAACTGCTATACCTTTTTCCAAGTTTTTTACATTAAAGACTAAGAATTTTGATCAAAAAAATAAGTTTTGAAATATATTTAATCAAATCAATCATTAAATCAATCATAGGTTTGTAATTGTATAGAAAGAGAGAAATAACTCATTTAATTCAATTAAAATTTTGGAGATTTAATGCCATGAAAAAATTAGTTCTAGGTTGCTTTGTTGCCATTGCCTCGGTGGTATTTACTTCAACAATATCAGCTATGTCAGTAAAGGCAGAAACTATTGGCGAGAATAGAGTTACTGGTGAGTATATAGACAGTACTTCGCCACAGGTAATAGAGAGAATTGTTGACAATATTGTGACTTTTCGAGATGTTAATCGAAAATCTAACAATTACTATGTTCCTGATTGGATGTTTAGCAAATATGACCTCAAAGTAGGTTCGTCAATGCATTTATATAACCGAAATGTTATTCAAGGAGTATTTCGTGACACTTATATAGATGTAGTAAGTCAAGGCATACCCGAAAACATTTCTGCTTTTATGATTTCTGAAACTCGACGTTTTTGTACCCTCAATCAAAGTCCAGCTAGCGAGGGTTTGGGGCGGGGAAGAAGAGTTTGGTATAAGTCAGTTTGTTGTCCCTCTACTATTCCAGTGGTTGGCGCTATGTGGTTTTATCAGCGTCGAGAAATTACGGCATTAGAGCCTTCTATCCCTAGAGTTCTACCCACGCCTGCCCCATACGTGGCTCCAATTATGAACGAAAAACCTACTCCTGTTCAAGGTTTGTGGTAGAAATCATCCAAAATGAGGATGTATATCTAGTGCGATCAAACTTAAAATTAAGTTCTAATTCACTGTGGGGCAGGTTGTTCTTAAGTCTTGTCTTAACTCACTTAACTAAAGGTACAAATATATGGATTTCATTTGGTTTATTTTAATTGGTTTAGTTGCGGGCTGGCTGGCTGGACAGTTAGTGAAAGGCGGAGGATTTGGCGTAGTTGGCGATATTGTTGTTGGCGTGATTGGTGCATTAATTGGTGGATTTTTATTCAGTACCTTTGGCGTTTCTACGGGTGGCGGACTGCTTGGTAGTTTACTTGTTGCAACAATCGGAGCTGTTGTTCTCCTATTTGGTTTGAGGTTAATTAAATCAACCTAGAAAATAGGTTGTTGCGTAAAGAAGTTAACCCTTTTGGGCATCTCTATTAATTCAAAAATTATTAATAATAATAATGAAAAAATTTGAGCTTTTCAATTATACATTATTGCGAAAAAACAATTTTTGAGATGCCCTTGTAAGTATCAATTAATTCAACTAAAAAACTAAATGGAGTTCGATTAAAGTTATGTCAGACGAAATAGATAAAGAAATCACAACTAAAAAAGTTACCTCTAACTCAGATCCATCTGTCAACGGGTATAGAGTTTCTGAACAACATTCATCCACAGTAAGCAGTGATAATAGTGCAACTGGATTAGTAATTGGAATGTTATTTACATTAGCACTTGGGATTGGAGCTGTTGCCTACTATTTAAATAACCGACCAACACCAACTATCGTGGTTCCAAGCCCACCTACTATCATTAAAGATAATAAATCAACAATAATAGAACGTACTACGGTCAAGGAGTCACCCACTCAGCCAGCCCCTAAAGTTGAAGTTAATATTCCTGCTCAACCTGCCCCCAAAGTTGAAGTTAATGTCCCTGCTCCCGTGAATCCTCTAGTTCCTGTTACACCACCTTCAGTTCCAACTCCATCTACTAATTAAATCCAATAATTAATTAGCATATTGATTGATCGCATCTTTGAGGATCTTGTGGTTAGGGAAATATATTCAAAGATAATTTGTACAAATAGTCTTTGAATAACTAGGTCAAGAATGTGCGTAATGTTCTAGTTCAAGATACGGAATTGTTAAGCGATCTTCAAGTAATTAAATCGGCTTAAAAATTAGGTCGTTCCGTAAAGGATTTAATCCTTATACATATCAATCAAGTCAATTAAAAACTAAATGGAGTTCGATTAAAATTATGTCTGACGAAATAGACAAAGAAATCACAACTAAAAAAGTTACTTCTAACTCAGATCCATCTGTTAATGGGTATAGAGTTTCTGAACAACGTTCATCCACAGTAAGCAGTGATAATAGTGCAACTGGATTAATAATTGGAATATTATTTACGTTAGCACTTGGGATTGGAGCTGTTGCCTACTATTTAAATAACCGACAAGCACCAACTATCGTCCTACCAAATTCACCTACTATTATTAAAGATAATAAATCAACAATAATAGATCGTACTACTGTAAAAGAGGCTCCTACTCAGCCTGCCCCTAAAGTTGAAGTCAATATTCCCGCTCCTGTAGCTCCTCCCGCTCCTGTTACACCACCATCAGTTCCAACTCCAGCTACTAATTAAATCCAACAATTAATTAGTATATTGATCACCTCTTTACGGATTTTGTGGTTAGGGAAATATATTCAAAGATAATTTGTACGAAGAGTCTTTGAATAATTAGGCTAAGAGTGTGCGTAACGTTTAGTTCAAGATGTGGAATTGTTAGGCGATCTTCAAGTAATTAAATCGGTTTAAAAAATAGGTCGTTCCGCAAGGGATTTAATACTTATAGATATAAATCAAGTCAATTAAAAACTAAATGGAGTTTGATGATAATTATGTCTGACGAAATAGATAAAGAAATCACAACTAAAAAATATACTTCCAACTCAGATCCATCTGTTAATGGATATAGTGTTTCTGAAGAAAGTTCATCCACAGTAAGCACTGACAATAGTGCAACTGGATTAATAATTGGAATGTTATTTACATTAGCACTTGGGATTGGATCTTTTGCCTACTACTTAAACAGCCGACCAACACCAGCTATGGTGATTCCAAGTTCACCTAATGTCATTAAGGATAATAAGCCAACAGTAATTGAAAGTACAACCGTAAAAGAAGCTCCTACCCAGCCAGCACCGAAAGTCGAAGTTAATGTTCCTGCTTCTACAAATCCTCCAGCTTCTGTAACTACTCCTTCTAGGAATCGTCCTACTATAACTACTCCTACTGTAACTACCCCTACTTTAACTACCCCTTCTAGGAGTCGTCCTACTGTAACTACCCCTTCTAGGAGTCGTCCTACTGTAACTACGCCTACCGTAACTACTCCTACTGTAACTACGCCTACCGTAACTACCCCTACCGTAACTACTCCTACCGTAACTACCCCTACCGTAACTATTCCTACTGTAACTACGCCTACCGTAACTACGCCTACCGTAACTACCCCTACTGTAACTATTCCTACCGTAACTATTCCTTCTGTGAGTCCACCTGCTCCAGTAACTACTCCTTCTGTGAATCCTCCTGCTCCTGTCATTACTCCTCCTGTGAATCCTCCTTCCAATAAAATTCAATAATTAATTAGTAGAGTGATGTCATATTTGTCGCTGGGTATAGATATTGAAAAATAACTCGTGTAAAGAGTCTTGCGATAAACAGGCTAAAAATGTGCTTAATATTCTTGTTCAAGATGTAGAATTGTGAAGCGATCGTTAAGCTCAACTCTAGTTATGAATTATCTTGTGGAATTAACTTCCCAGTTGCCGTTAGCCGCTTTTTCCATAGTCATAGCTGAAATTATTCGTGATTTTTATCACATTGCTGGTCACTATTGGCAGCCACTCCAAGCAGGACATCTTTTACACCACAAAGCCTATCGTGCTGATTTAAGTGTGGTTAGTGTAGAGGCTTATCGGCAGGCGCAATGGCATAATGATGTGCCTGAGGCTATAGCAATGGTAGTATCAACCGCGGCGATCGCTTATTTAGGTTATTACTTGGGGCAAGGTTATAGCTTAATAATTGGCTCTGTATATTCCGTCTTATTTTTAATTACGAGCATTGCTAGGGCGCAGGGTTTATTAATAGCAACGGATTTAACCCACAAGCCTGGTGATCTGCTCACAATTCCCTCCGAGTGGACTGTCAACCGTACTTACCATTGGCGGCATCATTTTGATCGGGGTGAGGCATATTTTTGTAGTACTTTTACAGTTGTAGATAAAATTTTAGGTACTGCTTTGGCATTAAAGGGTAAAACTATTGCTGTAACTGGAGCAAATGGAGCTTTGGGGCGATCGCTCATTAATCAATTGCAAGCTCAAGGAGCAAGAGTAGTTGCTTTGACTACTAGCGAGTGTACTTTTGGTAAAAATATTGAAGTAATAACGTGGTCAGCAGGGCAGGAATTCGAATTAACTGATCGTCTGCAAAAAGTTGATATTTTAATTATTAATCACGGTATGAATGCCTATGGCGATCGCAGTCCTGAGGCAATTCAAAAATCCTTTGAGGTCAATACCTTCTCAGCATGGCGACTGATGGAGATTTTTTTTGATACGGTGCAGCAATCAAAACATAAGGCAATTAAAGAAGTTTGGATTAATACTTCTGAGGCTGAGGTCAATCCCGCTTTTAGCCCTCTGTATGAAATGTCTAAACGCACCTTGGGAGATTTGATTACTCTACGGCGGCTCGGTGCGCCCTGTGTAGTTCGCAAATTGGTATTAGGGGCATTTAAGAGTAACCTTAACCCAATTGGTATTATGTCCCCTGACTTTGTGGCGTGGGCAATTTTAGAACTGGCTAAGCGAGATTTTCGAGATATTATTGTCACCTTTAACCCCTTTACTTACCTCATCTTTCCTGTAAAAGAATTAGGGCGATCGCTTTATTTTCGACTTTTTTCCAAGAATGCTCCAAGCTCCATTCCTAGCCCAGAAATTAGAGTAGAAAATGAATCCCATTAACTCCTTTGATCAAGTTAGAAAATTTATTCGTGAAGTCGGGCAAAAGGCAAAGCACTTGCGGCTAAATACGTTTGATGTGATCCAAAAAGGGCACCTTGATTTTGTGACCAGCGTCGATCGCACCATCGATCAAATATGTACAAGTCAGTTTCAAGCTTGGTTTCCTGACGATGCCATCATTACCGAAGAAAATCCTGAATCTATGCTGATTTGGCGGCAAAATCGGAGTCGGATGTGGCTGATCGATCCCATTGATGGTACTGATGATTTTATTGCAGGTGGGGTCAACTATGCCGTGATGGTAGGCTTGTTGGAACATAATCAACCGATCATGGGTTGGATTTATGCACCTGAACTGGACTTGATGTTTTATGGCGGTAATGCGATCGGGGGGGTATTTACCCAAAGTGGTGATAATTTTCCGATCCAACTAATTCCCCAAACTCCGCCTTTACGCGATCGCCACAAATTACTAATTGGAGATAAGGATCAGAATAAGTATGGCGCAGCTATCCAAAATGTGGCTCCAAACATTGAGTTTTATAATATGGGCGGATTTGGCTTAAAAGTGATGGAAGTAGTCATGGGCAAAACCGAGCTATATTTTTATCTCAATCGCCGCGTTAAACTTTGGGATACAGTTGCGCCAATGGCAATGGCAAAATTTGCGGGTATTACTTCCTGCGATCTAGATGGAGCTGTAATTAAATATCATCCAGATTTCATCGATTCAAATACACTAGCTCATAATCAAGATGTAGTTGTGGGCTGGTCTCAGTATGTTGATTTATATTTACCTAAATTAGTTAAGGTTTCTGCAGACTTTAAATTAAGCTCTTTAATTAAGTTTAAGTAATGCTTCAACAATTTCGGAATTGGCGGGTGGCAGCGTGTATTGCTCTAGCTCACTCAGCTTCACCCATTTAATTTCTGCACATTCCAAGGCTTGGAGTTCACCACTCACATACCCAGCCTGATGCACGATCAAGTTCAAAGAAAAATGATCGCCATAATTTTGCTCCACGGTAATTAAATGAGCGTAAACTTCAATTTCAATTCCTAATTCTTCTCTTATTTCTCGGTGAATACAGGCGATCGCATCTTCATTTTCCTCTAACTTGCCGCCTGGAAATTCCCAAAATCCCCCGAATTCGCCCTTTGGTAATCTTTTATCAATCAAAATTTTAGAGCGATCACTATTCCAGATGATTGCTACTCCAACTCTTACAATTTTTTTTGCCATTAACTCTAAAATGCTTATATCAAAATTTTAGTTTAAATCTTTGTCTACTGCCTTGATATTCCGAGATTTATATTGGGCAAATAATTATTACTAAATTAAAATGAGCATATATAGGCATGGATAAAGGAAAGTTATAAGCGTTCAGTGACGGAGCAAAATAACTTGACGAATATCAGACTGTTAAATTCTTTTATTACGCTCTTCCAAGTTAACGATTAGAGTTGTTAGGGGATATGGCGGGCTTTACCCTTGAACTTATTTCAGTTATTCAAGGTTAAATCCGAAGGAGATTGTAATTTTTTAATCTCAAAAGTCATGGGATATTATACTGAAGTTAACCCTTACAACTAGAACCAATGACAACTAGACGTGCTGATTCTGCCTTTCCTGTTGGATTTAATAAAAATGAAGATACCTTAGTTGAAGGCATGACCAAACGGGAGTACTTCGCAATTATGCTGATGCAGGGATATGCTGTAGCTAATTTAGAATTTGAGGATATTTACCAAAAGGCTCGAATCGCAGTAACAGAGGCAGATGTTTTGATTGATATTTTGAATGAATAGAGATGTTTACCAAAAGTTTAGAAATTTGCCAAGTCGGGAATCTGATTTTACGAAAAATATCAGAACCCATCCCTGATATTAAAAATAATACTGATATCCAAAAACTGATAGATAACCTGATTAAAACCCTAAGACAATCAAAGGGTGTGGGTATTGCTGCACCTCAAGTAGGGCGATCGCTAAGATTACTAATAATTGCTTCCCATCCTAATGATCGATATCCCCACGCGCCGAAGATGGAACCGATCGCTTTGATTAATCCTAAGATTATTGAATATTCAGAAAATACAGAAAAGGATTGGGAAGGCTGTCTTTCCGTACCAGGAATAAGAGGTTTAGTGCCTCGTTACCAAAGTATAGAAGTTGAATATTGCGATCGCCACGGACAACAAACAAAGACATCATTTACAGGATTTGTGGCAAGAATCTTTCAACATGAGTACGATCATTTAGAGGGTAGAGTATTTTTAGATCGAGTGGAAAGTACACTAGATTTAGTGAGTGAGGCTGAATATTTAAAGTTGATAAAAGAAACTAATAAAACCTTTTAATACCATGGCTCGATTTCAAAGTCGGCTCTTTAATTGGATTGATGGCTCTTTGCCTGCAAAACTAGGGCGGAAGGCAAGGGATTGGTATGAGCAGGTGGGTAATCCTGTCAAAAAAGCAGCAGAAAATATTAAAAAAACTACAACCAAGGCTGTTTTTTATCCTGTCTATTTTTTAGCATCATCCGCAAATATAAGCTCAAAGTCTAATCCTAAGCAGGTTCCGCTTTTACTCAAGCCTTTACAGAGTTTAGTTTTATGGATAGATCGTCAACAAATTTATGGAATTGAAAAAGTTCCGACTTATAACAAAAGAGATAGAAATCCAAATAGAAATCTAAATTATAAAAAATCTCGTAATTTCGATCCAAGCATTATGGAGTCAGAACAATTACTTTTAAGTGCCGAGAATGCTAGTTTAAATTCAAATGACTTTGATAATAAGTTCAATCGGATTCAACAATTAATTAAAGATGCGATCGCCTATTTTTCTAGAAAAAAGTCCCGTATTGATAAGTTAAAATCTTCTCCCAAAGAAGCATTAAAAAAAAATCAGCAACCTTGGCTAACAATGGCGGATGTGTTTGATGATGATGGGACAGTTTGGCCCCCTCAAATAATTTCAAGCAAAGATTTAAGCCAGGTTCAGGCGATCGCTAAACTAACAAATCAATCTTCAGATATTTCTGTAGATATTTCAAGAGCTTCTGGCAAGATTACCTCAGCCACATCCCAAGAATTAGGAGAAAATCCATCAACCCAATCTAGCCGTCCTTTATATGCGTGGATTGAAGATCAGTCAACATTTTTGGGCTATGTTTATAATCCCCTTATGCAGTTAGTTGATTGGTTGGATCAATTGATTGCAAATATCGAAAAATGGCTAATTAAGCTTTGGCAAGCCATGATTAACCTAGTGCGGCGATTACTTAAATTAGGTTAGAAAATTGCTTGAGAAACCGACTAACTGCTAAACCGATGGGGTGATAGTTGGGCAATTAGAGAATCGGGTTTACCGCTTAGGGCTAATGCAAATCTTTGGGCAAGGGTAGGCACATATGAAAATGGACTGGTGAATCCTGAGAAGATGTGAATGCGATCCGTGACCAAGCCGACTAGGGGCAGAGAATCGGGACTAAAAGCCACAAGACAATGATGACACGATCCTGGTACTGAGGCGATCGCTGGCAAAATTTTATTAACTTGCGCTCGAATTGACATTTCACTTTGCTGGAGATCTTGAACCAGATGGGGATTGGTATGAACTTGGCTAATTTGCCCAAGGCGTAGTTGGCGATTTTTAAACTGAATTGCACCCACGTCAATAGATGGTGGTAAAAGCTGGCGATCTCTGAGATGCCAGCCTTCATCGTTATTACTGGCTTCGGACTCTAGGATTAACCTTGAGTCCATGGCAGGCATAACCATCGCCCGTAAACTTAGGTTTGATGGGGTAGTCTCTATGACTTCGGCATGGGTGAAATATAGCTGAATGGATATTCCAGCATTTTTAAGAAGCGATCGCCCGATTCCACCTGCACAAACTCCAATATTTTGAGCGTAGTAGGTGGATTTCAGGGTGCTTACACTTTCTTGCTCCAAATCTGTAACTTGATCGATACAAATTTCACCACCATGAGAGATCAAACCCGATTGATAGGCTTTGACTAAGAGTTCGGGATTAACATGGGCGTGTTTATAGTGGAGTACACCTGAAATTGACTCAGGATTAAGCATTGGCTCCAGTTCACAGGCTAAATTGACATCTAAAAGCTGGGGCTGAGTCGCAAAATGATTGTATTGGGAGCAAATGGTTTGAGGGTTGGCATTAGAGGCGATCGTCAGTAATAAATCGATCTGTCTAAACTCAATGTCACTGTCTAATTCTGCTGCTAATTGGTGGTAGCGATCTAGACCTTCTTTTGCCAGTTGTGTGGTTAACTCGGTAGTCCCAGACCAATGGGGAATCCCCCCGTAGCTATAGCGAGTTGCACCTTGAAGATATTGGTGTTGCTCAATTAGTAAGACGGAAAATCCTAAGACAGCAAGCTCATAGGCTAAGGCTGAACCCGTAAGTCCGCCACCCACTATCAGCCAATCGTATACTTTCATTCCTGTGACGATGCCTTGGCTAATTTCACAGCTTGGAGAAAAGTGGCAATTGCTAAGGGTAAACTCCCACCGAGGGTGGCAATGGTCAGGGTGGTTCCCCATTTAGGCTCACCCGAAGAAAGTTCAAATATGCAGCCAACGAAGGCGATCGCCGCAACTAAAGATACACCAAGATACATCTGAGCTTTTACATACATATTCAAAATATACTCCCTTCCTACCAAGAAAATATACATAATTTAATGGGTCAAGGGGCTTTATTTCTTATAGGACTTACGCAGCATACAAAGAAAACCTATATTTAAAGGGGGTTTGGGGCACAGCCCCAATTGAGGGCTTTGCCCTCAAACTCCCTCCCACTAAGTTTCTGTAAAATTGAGTGCGTAAGTCCTATCTTAAATCAATACTTAAATATTAAGCTATTACTAGATCTATCTAATTAGTATGTAACTGTAACTACTGGTAAAAATAATTTATGTTGGCACAGCTATCTGAGCGACGAATGCATTGGCTGCGGTGGATATTAACGATTGGCTGGTTGTTGATGATCGCCTCGCTATTTTACGATCCTTGGACTCCTCAATTAACCGAACCAAATCATCCTTGGAGTCCTTTGCGGTTAACCAATAGCTGTGTGCTTCTACAGGGGAAATGTTTAGTAGATCAGCCCTATGCCCTTGGTACTACGATATTTTGGGGTGCAGTCGTGCCTTCAGGAATTTTCATATTATTGGTGTTTGGACATGAGGTGTGGCGTCGGATCTGTCCACTTTCGTTTCTATCACAAATTCCCCGTGCCTTGGGTTGGCAGCGTCAGTTTAAGCGAGAAAATACCAAAACGGGCAAAGTCCGCTATGAATTAGCCAAGGTGAAGCCTGACTCATGGCTAGGTAGAAATTATCCCTATGTGCAGTTTGCTTGGCTTTTTGTCGGCGTATGTGGCAGGATTTTATTTTTTAATGCCGATCGAGTCTTACTTGCGCTGTGGATTCTTGGGACAATTGGGGCGGCGATCGCAGTTGGTTATCTATTTGGTGGTAAGTCTTGGTGCAACTATTTTTGTCCAATGGCTCCCGTGCAGAGAGTATTTGCTGAACCCGGAGGGCTATTTACCAGCAGTGCCCACACTAGCGATCAGGGAATTACTCAGTCGATGTGTCGAACTGTCCTACCCGATGGCAAAGAGCAAAGTGCCTGTGTAGCTTGTCAAAATCCTTGTATTGATATTGACTCTGAGCGGGTATATTGGGATGCCTTGGACAAACCTGAAGAATCTTTTATCCGCTATTGCTACTTCGGCTTAGTGGTTGGCTATTTTGTCTATTACTATCTCTATGCGGGAAATTGGGAATATTATTTTTCGGGAATATGGTTAAGAGACCCCGATCAATTAGCAAGTCTATTTAATCCGGGGTTGTATATTTTTGGACAGACGATTAATATTCCTAAACTAATTGCTGTGCCATTGACTATTGCTAGCTTTAGCGCAATCAGCTATGGATTAGGGCGTTGGATTGAAAAAAGAGCGAGAATCTATAGCGGCGATCGCCATCTAAATTTATCTCGAGAAATTATTCGTCATCGTATTTTCACCGTTTGTACTTTTATTGTTTTCAACTTTTTCTTCATCTTTGGTGGTCGCCCTTTAGTTCAATTAATGCCACTTTGGGGACAATATATTTATGATTTAGGACTAGTTTTATTGAGTACTCTCTGGATTTATAAAACTTGGCAACGGAGTCCAGACCTGTATTCACGGGAAAATCTGGCGAGTCGTTTCCGCAAGCAATTGGAGAAATTACAGCTTAACGTTTCCCAATTTTTAGAAGGGCGATCTTTGAGTGATTTGAATACCCATGAAGTTTATATTTTGGCAAAGGTATTACCAAGCTTTACTAAAGAAAAACGACACACAGCCTATAAAGGAGTGGTACGGGAAACCTTAGAAGAAGGATATACCAATTACTCCAGCAGCTTAGAAGTGTTGCAACAATTACGACTGGAATTAGGAATTACCGATGACGAACACCGCCAAGTACTCGAAGAGTTGGGCATTGAAGATCCCGAATTGCTCAATCCCGATCGCCAGCGTACTTTAGAAAATCAAATTCGTTTAACTGGCTATCGTAAATCTCTAGAGCGACTGATGCTATTACAAAAACAACAATCTGATAATTCTCCTAATAATTTAATTGAGCAAAACTCAGACCAGATTCTTGCCCTCGGTCGGCAATACGGAATTAATTCTCAAGAAGAAGCTTGGATTTTGGACGGTATTTCTCCCGAAGCAGGAAATTTAAGGCGAGCTGAATTTTTACTGGCACAGTTACCGTCCCTAATTCTCTGCTATCGATCGCTACATCAACCCATACTCCAAGAGCATCAAACCCTACTAAAGCTGCTATGGGATAGTATTCATCACAAAAAAGAACTAATTATCCGCACAATTTTAAGAACTCTAGAATCCCTGCCTAGAGATACCATTAACATTGCTCAACAGTTAGGACAATTGGCTCCTTTAGCTTTAACCGAAGTCTTAGAATCTGAGAACTGGAGCAATCGCCTTGATCCAGAAATTTGGCAATATTTAACACCATTAGGAGGTCAAGCCAGTGTTTGCCAGCTAGATTATACTCCTGAAGAAATTTTGCGATCGCTAGAGCCTTTACTTGATGACCAAAATCCGCTAATTCAAGCCGCCTGTTTATATGTTTCCGCACAACTAGATCTGGAACAAAGTAAAGCGATCGCCCGCAATTATTACAGCTTATCAACATCCCCATTAGTCCAAGAGACCGCCAAAATCCTTCTATCTCGATCTGAGCCTTGCCCACCCCTAACTATATTCCCCATTCTCGAAAAAGTGGCACATCTATCTGGTAGCGATTTCTTCCATCGCGTGCATAGCCAGACTTTGGTAGCGCTTGCTGAACGGGCAGAGGTACGAACCTTTACCAATAATGAGGTGATTACCGAAGCAGGAGATACTTGTCGCGAGTTGCTTTTGGTCATTGCAGGAGCTGCTAAGATCAATTTCTACGCCCAAGATCGAGAGGTGCGAGTTGAGCGAATGCAGGCTGGGCAAACTCTCGATGAGTTAGAGGTTTTAGCCCATAGCAATTCCCAAAATACGATTATTGCTGATAGCGATCACACTCGCATTTTGGCGGTTCCAGTCGATGCCTTTGATGCTTTTCTCGATCTCGATCATGACTTTGCCCGTCGGGTTTTAGAACTGGAAAGTCGGCAACTGCAAAAATTTATGCGATCGCTTCAATCTTCTAACTAAGGAGATTTCCTTTAAAGAATCTACCTAGCCCGCAATTCTGGCTAGGGTTACACATAATTCCTACCTAGCTTCGTTTCAGTCTATTCTGCCCTCTAAATCCCCCAACTCTGTGGGACTTTGAAAGATCTAGATTTTCTTATACCCCCAGAATTGGGGGCTAGGGGGCGAATTCTCATTTAATTTGGATACTTGTGTACACTGTAGCTCTCAATCTAGATACAACTTAGAGAATGCTTGGAAATCTCAGCTACTAAATCATCAAGGGCGATCGCAGTTTGAATACCCGTTTTTAAGTTTTTAAGATTACAGGTTTTACTCTTCACTTCGGCTTCACCGATAATTACACAGAGCGGAATTCCCAATTTATCAGCCTGTTGAAATTGCTTACCAATGGGTCGAGATTCAAAGCTTGTCAGAACATTAATTCCAGCTTGTCGTAGGGTTTGGGATACTTGCAGATATGTATCCATAAACTCAGAATTGAGATTTAAGACCATGACTTGAGCGGGGCTAGGCGCAAGGGGTTTAAGCACTTTGGCATCAATTAATTGCCGCAAGAGCCGAGTTAAACCAATGGAAATTCCCACGCCTGGCATTTTTTCGCCCACAAACATTCCTACAAGTTCTTCATATCTGCCCCCAGAGCAAATACTGCCCAAACTTTCGTAACCAATTAGCGTAGTTTCATAAACCGTACCTGTGTAATATTCCAAACCACGGGCGATCGCTAGATCAATACAATATTTATCAGTTGGCACACCTAAAGCGATAACTCCATTTATGACTTCTTTTAGTTCGGAAATTCCCTGCTCAAAATCGGTTGGGTTTCCTAATGATTGGGATGTTTGGGCTAGTTGCTCTAAAACCGAATTATTATCACCTGTGATTTTAGTAAAACTGATAATTTGTTCTGATTGACTTCCAGAAACTCCTTGCTTTTCTAATTCCAATTTGACTTTAGTTTCGCCAATTTTATCCAGCATGTCCACTACTTTTAGACAGGTGCGAATTTGGTCGGGAGTAATGGCGATCGCACTAAAAAAACCTGTTAAAACCTTACGATTATTAATCCGAATTAAAAACTGACCAATATTAATGGCATCAAAAATCTGGGCAATAATGGCAGGGATTTGAGCATCATAGAGCAAACTTAATTTACCCCGACCCACTACGTCTATATCACACTGGCGAAACTGGCGGTACCTTCCTTTTTTAGCACGCTCGCCCCGAAATACCATATCCATTTGATAGCGGGCAAAGGGAAAACTTAAATCATTTAAATGACGGGCAATATATGCCGCAAGGGGTAAAGTTTGATCGAATTTCAAGCCTCGGCGATCGCTATCTTTATCACCATCCTCGGACACAATCGGACTGATGCTATAGATAATATTGTCACCTTGATTGCCCTTTGCCTGCAAGACTTCTAAGCGTTCCACCGCAGGGGTTTCAATGGGAGTATAACCATACTGCTCAAATACGTTACGCATGGTGTCGATTAAGTATTGTTCTAAGCGTTTTTCCGCAGGCAGAAATTCAATATCAAAACCACTGGGCGACTTAAAGTTTATGTTTTCATCAATTTTGCTCATGGGTACAGTTTAATTAATCCTGTTAAAT
>JBBQHY010000012.1:0-17392 GCA_038324415.1 Pseudanabaenales cyanobacterium
AGAGTAGTGGTTGCAAAAATATTAGGATCTTCAAGGGAAATATCCACTTCTACTGGTCTATTAGCAATGTTCCCAATGTTATTAACGCTATTAGGATTGTCTAAGTACACCCTAAATGGAATCACGCGATAAACTGCGTTGCTACTTAGTGATAAAGGTACTGAATTACCATCCCCATTATTGTCATTAGCACCATTACCACTAGTAGGGGTTAAAGTTGGACTTGTTGCGGCATTCCTAACAGGATCTGCGTTTACAAGTGTAGATGGAAAACTCCCAACGACATTTCGTCTGATGTGTCCAGGCCAAGAAGCAGGGATAGTTACATCCGTCATATTAAGATTTGGTGCAGTTAGATCACCGCCAGTTGCGATCGGGGCGGCGATATTTGACGCAGACACATATGCTTTCGCAACATCTGCCGCAGTCATGGGTGGAATAGCTGTAGTGATAGGAATATTAGCGGCAATAGCAGCGGCAGCCGTCGTCGGGATATTATCGGTGCTGCCTCCTGGTACTCTTAGTAGTGGGCTTTGAGGATCAGCAGTGCTTGGTGAGTTCGTACCACCATCTAAGGATTGAGTTAATCGATAAATTCTTCTGCCTTCCAACCCTGAGACATCAGGAATATTAGTAGCAGTAGTGGCATCAAAACGCAGCAAGGGCTTAGTCTCAGGACAGCCGACATTACCATAAGCAGATGCGGTTCCCTGACTAAAGGGCGTGGTGCGATCGCCCAGTACCTGTGGATAGGTATAGCCGGGGTTTGTTGCCGCAGTAGGAGAGTTATTGCCATAGATCACCCCTATTGGCATCGGCCACCAGTTATCGAGGTTAGGGCAATCTCCCGCAGCCATAATCAGCGCTTGGTTGCCATCGTTGTATATGTCGTTATAACGGACAAATGAAACTCTTCGAGGGAATCGCTCATCAGCAGGCGCAATATAACGGGGAGCATCGGTTGGAGTTGCAGTAGAACCAGTAGCATTCGGCAAAGCCGTCGTACCGCCACCAGCTTTGCCCCAATCATTAATGGTACATTCCGATGCAGGAACTTTTTTACAAACCTCCATGCCGTACTCCCCAAAGATCACCCGACGCTGAACGGGCGTAACACCATTCGAGAAATAGCTGTTAGTGTCAGCAGTAGTCAGCCCTGACCAGAGATTTGAGTTGACATTAGACGCGGGAGTCGCCACACTACTGGTAATCGTATCCGCCAAGGCAGCATCAGGCAACCAGTTGTAACTAGTCACAAAGTTATTGTTCAAGAAGCCCATACTCAGGCGTTTGATCGAAGGCAAGTCTTGGAGTACAGATAAATCATCGGTACTAGTCTGTCCAACTGATTGACTGGATATTTTAGGGGTAAAACTGCGCTCTTTCCATCTAGTGGATGTAGATGTATTGCGGTTATTGCGGAGGTCATAGTCTCCTTGGTTGCGGAACCCATCCTTAAAGCTTGCAGATTGCACAGTGACGGCATCTGCGATAACTGTCGCGGGTCTCCATTGATCACCGCCACCAGGAGCTGGATCGGCATTGACCTGATCAGGTCGGTACGCAAAGTTAGGGTTAAGTTGTGAGGTGGTGCGAGTATAAAAATTACTCCAAGCACTAGTAGGCGGATCTGTGATAGGCGGATCTGTGATAAGCAGCTCTGTGAATTCTTCAGCTGTATGTAAAT
Organism: Pseudanabaenales cyanobacterium; assembly: GCA_038324415.1. Classification (GTDB taxonomy): domain Bacteria; phylum Cyanobacteriota; class Cyanobacteriia; order Pseudanabaenales; family Pseudanabaenaceae; genus PCC-7502. The sequence goes on from JBBQHY010000012.1 coordinate 1,688, forward strand.
TAAAGCCATCACCGTCAGCCTTAATATAGACAGGGTTATTTGAGACTAAAATAAGTCCTTTTTCACCTTGAGTTGCAGTGGTGTAATTTGATTGTGTAGTTGTAGTTCCCGTGTCGCGCCATAGACGCGCTCCATTCCTTAAACGGATGCCATTAGCACGCCGTGTTGCATCCAGACGAAAATCAGTAGAACTGAGGTTCTTGCGTCTACTATCAATTGTGGCGATCGGGTCGCCGCTTGTGGGGTCAGTATCAAAGTAACTGAGATCGGGTAGTGCATCATCGCGAGTTGCGTAGATGACACCACTGTAGGGTAATAAATAGTCTGTATTTAGACCAGATGCATTACTGCCTCCAGCGATTTTCCGCCTACGCAGAATATCCATATCTATATCAGTCACCCTAATCTCTAGGGGCTGACGCTGTTCTATTTCCAGATCGTATAGGTCAGAACGATTAGTGGTAGCGATTTTGAATGTTAATGATTCATCTCGATTCAAAGATTTAACTTCACGACCATCTAAGAATGAAGCCTCTTTGACTGCATTGTCAGGGAAGTTGGTATTACTCCTAGTGATCGCTCCATTAAGGATTTGTAAAGCACAGAGAGTGGAATCCACTGCAGACTGGTCTGGCAGGGTCAAGCTCTGGTTAGTAGAAATTTTGATCAATGCATTCCGCAGTGGTTCATTCACAAACCTGCCATTAGGGAACATCAAATTCCCCTGATAGGAAAGTCGCGCAGCTAAAGTCCCTGATGCTGGATTTTCGCCACCAGTACTGGTAGTAAATAACCTCGATGTAGGGTTATAGGTAATGCCACTTGTAATACCTGAGGCAGTTGTGGCGACGGTATAAGCAAATCCATTATTTGAGCGTCCACCTGTTACTGATATGTCTTGGGCTGTAATCGAGGTGGTGGGGTCGTAGTAGCTACTAACACAGGCAAGCGGAGTTTGATATATTGTAGGTGCAGCAGGATCATATGCCGAAGGTTTGTAATGATATACCGCCGTAGCTCGCATCTGCAAGTCACCCTTAAGTCCGCTAGTCGAAGCATCAACACCCGTCATCGGCATCGCATCACTCCAAACTACAAAGTTTGAGAAATTCGCTTCATTGATACTAGTAATTGGATCGTTGTCAGTTAGAACAGGAGGCTGAGGCAAAAATGTATTTACGCGACTATAGACACCTGCACCAGTAACCACCCTAAGTCCACCAGAAACTGGCGCTAGGGTAGGAGCGGCAGTTCCCGCCGCATCAAATCCAGGGTTGTCGGCTGCATTTAGTTCCCAGAAACCACCACGATCCGACACACCCAAAGACTTGAGCGAATTTGCTTGGGTAAAGCGATAACGAGCGTCGGCGGCGGTTGCACTCATTGCGGTAGTTTCTGCCCCGTTCCAGAAAATCGAGTTGTTAGTTGTAAGGTCATAAGGCTCGTCTGAACCAACAAACCGATTAAGAGAACCATCTGATTTGAACCACAGTGCGGGAAGATTATTGCCAACTAAAACGCGATCGCCCAAGAACTGTTCTCTTGTGGTTTTTTGGACTTCTGGCTTTGTTGCAGGTAAAGATGCGATCGCTCCTGAGGCAGTTAAAGTTAAGTCTCCGATTTTGACAATTGGAGATACTGGTGAAGTTGCAACTGCTCCAGATGTACCTCTAAACAAAGCTCTACCAGACTCAATGTCAGCCGTCGTGTTAGATGTCAGAGCTGTAGAATTTCCATAGGCAGGAATCATCCATGACAATGGAGGCTTCCATTCAGTGCCACTAGTAGTGGTAATTGTTGTAAAGACTGGAGAGACTCCTCCATAGATGACTGTAGCTGAAGCGCCAAATGGCACTTCACGATAAGGAATCTTGCGAGTCCGTAATCTAAAGTAAGCCTCAATAGACTTCCGTCTTGCTTCTCTGAAATCTGCATTCGTGGTCAAACCTTCATCTTTTATGCGGTTAACAAGATCTTTCTTAACAGCAACTGGATCGGTAGTCAGTACATTCGTATCTTTTACGTTTGCAAATCCTGAAGTGATATCAAGGACATTTGTACCTCCAAAGGTTGCGTCAGCATCATCAACTAGCTTGTTAACCCTAAAGTTGTAAGCAAAATCATTAAAAGCGACATCACGCCCACGGTTGGTATTGTCATCAAGTACACTTTGCGTGGTGTTATTGATTAACTTCATCTGCCCTGCTGCTGCGCCAGTACCAGTAGCCGTTGGATCTACTCCTGTACCTCGGAATAGATGGACAGATACAGTTGCGGAATTACTTAATGAGTCATCACTAACCAGTGCATCACCTTCAACAACGTTCCCAGCGACTAAGATTTTGCTGTTTTCTTCTTTGTAATAGCAAGAGTTCGGACTGCTGATCTGAAAAAGCCTGATTGGCGCTGTCGCTCCCAACATCAGGTTTCCTGCGGTATAGATTCTACCGTTGAGGTCGAAGGCGGCTGCGCGCGATACTTCTAAGTCACCTTCAAACCAAACCGCGTTGGTGTTTTGTGGCGATCGCGCCCGATCTTGTTGTAATTCGAGAGCACTGAAAGATGGATTGCCGCTATAAACTTCATAGGCTCCACTTGCTTGTTGCAACGCTGTGAGGGGGCTAGAGGCATCATTGAGAGGGGTAGTAATCGGAACAGTAAGGGTATAGACAAAGAAACTCTTTTTGAGAGAACCATCAGAAGTACTCACCCAACCTTCAGTTGAACTTGCTCCAGTTTGAGCTGCACTTAAGCAAGCCCCACTCAATATACCATTATCCATCGGAGGAGTCCGCACTTCAATCGGACTAACGGGACGAGTATTCAGGTTAGTGATAGTGTCTCGTGGAGTCGTCCGAAAAAGAATGCTATAAATGGCGAAGGAGTCATATTTACCATTACTGTCACTATCCACAGGAAACTTCCAAGCAGTACTAACAACATCATTATTGGCAATGGCAGGTGAATTCCAATTGATATCAGAAGCACCTCCATTCAACCTTGGATCAACAAGTTGCAGCCTTACTTCATCTGCAAACGTGTATTTGCCATTGTCTTGTGTCATGACTTGGTAGAGCGAAGATTCGGGCGGCGTTCCACCTGGAAGGGTTGGATCGTTGATCAGGGCTTCAATCTTGGCTTGGGCGCGGTCAAGAACCGTCGTGTTAAAATTTCGAGATACTTGTTCAACCCTAGAATTAGATGCTTGATTAGCCCGATCAGCTGATCTCGCCACCATTGAGACCACTAGTAAACTGACAACTAGGGTAACCATCGTCACAGTTGGCAAAACAAAACCACCCGCTTTGCGTTTTTTGCCACTACTACCATTAAGTAGTTGACGCACAAAACGTCGGCTAATCCGAATCGGACTGCCAATTTTATTCAGCCATTTTCTAAGCTTGGCAATGAATTCGGCAAAAAAACGATTGAGTTTGCGGCTTTGCTTGGAGTCGGACATAAGAGTTTCTACCAACCTGACAGCAATATATTACCCAAGCAAGTTACAAAAGTTGCAAAAATTTTGAACTGAATATTTATCTACAGATAAAAAACCAAAGAGATTATTTTCATTGCATGTTTGGCGCTTGCTATACTACTTTTCAAATAACAGTTTCAGCATTCTCCGTCAAATTTAATAAACAGATGGCATGATCAACAATATTACTAAAGAAAAATTAGAACCAGATTTATGGCTAAATTCTCACAAGTTTTATATAGGATTGGTGATCGCCCTAGCCTTACACCTGCTTTTAATTAGCTTGCCGATCGCCTTTTGGGTAGATATGAATCTATATAAAGCTTGGTCAATAGATATGGTGCAGCAGGGTTTTGCCAATTTCTATAACTACTCGAACAACTGTGACTATCCGCCCGCCTACCTTTATGTGCTATGGGCGATCGGCAAAATTTACCAATTTTTTGATCCGACCTTTAGTCATACAGATGGACTTTTGCTGATGGTATTGATTAAATTGCCGCCCGTATTCGCTGATATTGGCTCCGCATTATTGATCGCCCAAATTTTAAAGCCCCATACAACGGTAAGTAATGCCCATAAACTTGGCATACTTTATGCTTTTAATCCTTTGATGCTATTTGTCTCAGGAGTTTGGGGACAGGTGGATGGGGTGATGACTTTTTTAATGCTATTAGCCTTTTATCTGATTCAACAAAATTATGTGATTAGGTCAGGTTTATTAATTGCGGTGATGATCATCATTAAACCGCAAGGGATTTTCTTCGCGCCATTTTTGTTGTTTTCTCAATGGTTTCGACAAGCTTGGTGGAAATGGGCTACGATCACTCTTGGAGGAATAGGACTAATTTGGCTGATCATTTTGCCATTTTATGGGATTGGCTCTCTCGATTTACTAGAAATTAGTAAACCATTTGTATCGCTTTATCAACTCCTCAAGGGTACTGCTGATTATTATAGTTTTGCTTCTGTGAATGCCTTTAATTTTTGGGGTTGGGCAAATTGGATTAGGGACTATACGACAGTTTTAGGAATTAGCTATAAGGTAATTGGTTTGATCTTTTTGGGCATACTCTTGATCTGGTTGGGAATATTTCTCTATCAGCAACATCGCGTTACTGCGTCAAACCACCCTGCTCTAAACTTTACGGCTCAAATTCTTGCCACCTCGATCATGCTCATTGGATTTTTTATGTTACCGACAAGAATGCATGAGCGCTATATTTTATACAGTCTGGGTTTTTTGGCGATCGCCATCGCTCTAATTCCAGCTATGAGGTGGATTTATTGGGGATTTACGATCACAGGCGCAGTAAATGTAGGCTATGCCTATTTACGATACAACTATGAAGACTTGTTTTATACAATTCCTGAAATGTGGTTGCAAAGCGTAGTCTATACAATGAGCGCAATAAATGTGGTTTTATTTTTAGTGATTCTATCCCACACCTTTCGTTTGAAACCTTTGGAAGCAAAGCAAGCCGTCCTATGAAACATTCCCTGTCTTTATCTGTGGTACTTCCTGCATATAACGAAGCCGAAAATATTGGTCAGGTAATCGCCTCTGCGGTGAAGTACTTAATTGATCGCCAGATATGCTATGAAATTATTGTTGTGAATGATGGTTCCACTGATGCGACTCAAGCGATCGTAACTGCAATAGCTGCCAACAATTCACAAATTCGCCTGATCGATCATCCGCGTAATTTGGGCTATGGCTCGGCTTTGAGAAGTGGATTTGATCGAGCTTTATATGAATATATTTTCTTGACCGATAGCGATGGACAGTTTGACATCAGTGATCTAGATCGATTTTTGCCATATATTTACGATTTGCAGGGACATATCTTGTCGAAGATCGTGATTGGCTTCCGAGCCAAGCGTGCTGATATTTTTATGCGATCATGCAATGCTTGGCTATACCACATTTTTATTCAGTTGGTGCTAGGAATCAGAACCAAGGATATCGACTGTGCCTTCAAACTATTTCCACGCAGCATTTACCAAGCGATCAAGCCAATTAAATCCGATGGAGCCTTGTTTAGTGCCGAATTTCTCTGGAAATTGCAGCATTTACCAATTGCAGGGATGATTTTAGAGCCGATCATCGAACTTCCCGTACAACATTTCCCTCGACGATTTGGAACAGCGACAGGCGCTAACATCAAAGTGATTCTAAAAATGTTTTGGGAATGCTGGCAATTAAAGAAAGAATACACAGGTCGAGGTCAAATCCAATTAAATCCTGATAAATTGTCTGGCATAAACCAGATTCGCTCATAGAAAGCACTGTGAGCTATAGGTAAGCCAATCCAAATTGGTAAAAAGAACAAATGACTCAGTAAAACTGCGGCAATAATTCCGTACCCCAGATAGCGACGCGCCCCTTTTTGTTCGATCATCAGGCAAGCTAACCAAGCCAGAGCCACAAAGCTGAAAGCCGCCGATGAGAGATAGTGATAGACAAATATGCACCGTTTTACTAATAGCCAAGGGACATAGTTAGAAAAATATCCTAGTAATAAATAGTTGGTAGAACCAGTGTTGAAGAATTTACGAAACTTGGGCAAGATTGATGTAATTGTAAGGAACACAATCGCTAAAGTTGAAAGCCACCATAAAATCGGATTCCCTAACCCTTGCATCACCGTGAAGTAGCCATCTTGATCTTGGAAATAATAACCTACAGGTCTCGCTAAGACAGCCCAAGAAAATACTGATGAACAGTATGGGTGAGAGGGATGATCGGGGGTGCTGATCATTTCTGTGGTATTGTGCCACCACATAATATGCTCATGTACTCTGACGAACGAACTCCAAAACGAATGAATTGCTCCTAAACCTGTTTCTGGCGGAATGCCACCTGGGTCAAGAATAAATAGGGGTAGCCACTGGACTGAATAGAAAGCGATCGGCGCAGCGACAAAACATAGGAGATACTGCCACCAATGCAACGTGGTAATTTCGGCAAGTATGCCTAGCTTTTTTAAATTTTGTGGTAAGAACTTCGCTGTAATCCATACCAGCAATATCACCAAAAATACCAACAGGCTAAATCCTAAACCATTCCATTTCACCGATACCGATGCACCCAGCATTAAACCTGCACAAAACAGCAGCCAAGTCCGCAGTTTGCCCGTTTTTTCTAAACCCGCCAATAGAAATATTTGCGAAGTCACGCCAGATGCAACCAAAAATATGTTCAGTAAAGCTACACGCGACTCCACTAAAAACAGCCCATCGCTACATAGGAATAAACCTGACAGCAAGGCAAGATTGCGCTTATAAGTTAATCGATAAACTAACCCAATCAATAGCAGGGGCATAATCGATCCAAAACAGGCACTCAGCAGTCGATAACCAATTTCATTACGCCCAAAGAGCAAAATGCCAAGCATGATGAAAAATTTACCCAGAGGCGGATGCCCTTCCCAAGTAGGTTTGCCGTCAAGATATTCTTCGGCATATTTACCAAACAAAACTTCATCAAAAACAGGATAGGGAACTTTTTCTAAGTGCCAAAAGTGCAATGCCAAAGAGATCGCAAAAATACCAATTGCACCCAAAATAAAATACAAGTCCCAAGCAGGTTGGCGACCGCTAAGCCCCTCTAAATTATGATTTAGGTCATGATTCTCTATATTGTTCTTTAAGTCCTGCATAACTATCCTGAAATACTTTGGTCTATGGTTGGAGCGGAATTATCTAATGGTGTTGTTTTGCAAGATTGTTTATACCATGTACCTGCCGCGACTAATATCGCTAAACCCAAGCTGCTAGCCAATAAAGGTAATACATCATGAGTAGAACTCATTTGTATGCCTGTACTGCCTAAAAATACAAAAGGAGCAATCCCCAATGGTGTCCCCAGCAGAGTTCCAATTAAATAATCCCGCCGCTTAATCGGACTCAAACCTGCGGCAAAACTGACCACACCGTAGGGAATTAAAGGAAATAACCTTGAGGCAAAGGAATAGGCAATCCCACCTGCTACTAAATTCTGGCTTATATTTGACCAGCGTTCTCCCATATTCATCAATCTAGTACTGAGCGATCGCGCCAACACAAACCCCAACAATGCAGAAAGTAAAGCCCCTATTGATGTCAGCAAAAGTCCTATCCCTGAGCCATAAAGCGCTCCTCCTGCAATATTAAAGGCGGTTACAGGCAAAATCAGCAGTGTAGCAATCGCATAAGCAACCACAAAAATCACTTCACCCCAAACTCCCGATTCTTGGACAATTTCTTGGATTTTGCTAAACCAGTCGATATGGATCACGGCAAACCAACCACTAGCGATCGTGCAAAAACAAATTATCGCGATTAAAACTTTTTTAGGCATTGTCTAAATCTTACGCAAAATCACAAATATGCTGCCCGTATCAGTGTACCAATTTAGCTTCTCTAGTGAGAATAGTTTCACGAAAAAGTCAAATATAAGTCCCAATTTTTTGAATCCATAATGCTGAAGGCGATCGCGAAGGAAAGGAATATTAGAATATTGCCCTGATTTTTTGACCAGTTCCACCGATAGCCCATGATCAACCGCTAAACGGCGAAGGGTTCGCGGTGAAAAGTAATGTAAATGCTCGACGGGCTTAAATTGAAACCACCGACTGCGAAATAAATGATGTTGAAAACTATCGATATTGGGAGTAGATAGCGCCAGAACTCCTTGCGGTGAAAGGAGGCTACTGATTTTGGCAAAGTCTTTTTGTAATTCAGGTAAATGCTCAATGACATCAAACATGGTGATCAGATCGTATTGCCGTGAAGATGTGAAATATTCCAGAGGGTTATTGCTAACATTGTATCCCTTCTTAATTACCAATTTACGCATCCGATGGTCAAGCTCGATCCCTTCCGTTTCCCAGAGATTTTCTTTTAAAATATCCAGAAAATAACCTGCGGCACAGCCTATATCCAGCGCCACCCCTTTATGAGTGTAATACGGTTCAATATCCCTGTACCATTTTTCAAAGGTCTGGATTCTCAAGTCAGCGATGCCTTCATAGCCTTTATAGCCATCTTCATTGCGATCAAAATACTCATGGCGATAGACATCAAAAATCTGTTCGTTACTAATACGGGGATTAACGAAAGTCATTTCGCAAATCTTGCATTTGACAATATGGAAACCTTGGATTAGGTATAACTTTTTATTTTTTTCTGCACCACATATAGGACATGGGTAAGTTTGGAGTTGGAATCTGGATATATCAAGTTTAGGCATAAGCTGATTTATTCCCACAACAAGCGCTATAATTACATCCCGAATTTTTCTGGTTTCAGGAACATTATCGCGCCAAAAATGTTAAACCATAGGGATATCGCCACACAAAATATGGGTAATGGACGCACAAGGTTAACTTTAGCTCGCAGCAGTAAAAAAGAGGCAAAGGGCAGAAAATCTAAAAAATAGCGATAGCCAAACTGTCGCCAACCCGTCGAACAATGGGTAAATACAGGTATGGAAATTATCGCCATGCATAGCCAAGCCAAGTTACGCCAAGAGTTTGATCGACTTTTATCTGCAAAAATATACAGGAATAACGGGCTAGCTGCCAAGGTTCCATTGCCTAAATCATCAATTTGAAAAAAGGGAAATTGGGTAATTAATTTCGGGAAGGCAATAATGCCATGATAAATGTTCGGCAAAATATAGACTAAATTCCGAAATCCATATCTTGTAATATTGGCTCTAAAAAAGTCGGCATAAACGAGATCTTCATATTTCAGGGACAAGGGATTGCCAAAACGCGCCCAGTTCCACCACATTACAAAGGCAATAAACCCCACAAGTGGACTACACAAAGCTACTAACGCTTTGATATCACCTTGATAACGACTGCGCCAAGCTCTAAAAATAAAAACAGGAAAGATTACTGCTAAGTGAAAGCGACCAGTAGAGGCGATCGCCAGACAAGTTAAGGCAAGAATATCTTGTGGCAGATTTTTGGCATAGTAAAAAAACAACCAAGCCAAGGAAAGAAAGATACAACTACTCAGTACTGCATTAAACCAAGATGTGGCGATGATCGTGCAGGGCAGAATCATTGTGCCTAAGGCTAGGAAAATCAATAGGAGACTACGTTGCCAGATATTTTTATTAGCCGCAAATTTTTCCACATAAATAAACTGCACAGTGATTAGCACAGTATAAAGAATGTTAGAAAACCAAGTTTCGGTGAATTTTTCTTTAAAAAAGTATACAAACGGAACCATCAAGAATCCATTTAATGGTGGTATAGCTAGAAAAATTTTACCTTCAAAGGGAATTAAATCCTGAGTCCAATCGCCCCCCAAATCAATTCTGCCTTGCAAAAAAGCGTTGGCTTGATTGTAAAACATGGGAAAGTATCTTTCATCGAAATTATCACTAACGGAATGGGAAATCCAAAAAGTAATCGCTGTGCATAAACTAATCAATCCAAATCCATGTACAAATTTATAGATTCTCGTGGACATAGTTTGCAAAGGTAAAGGTAATATTTCATCCTTTACATCAGTAAAAATATTATTACAGATCTCACAGTGATATTTTGAATTGCCAGCATTAGTTCTACCACATTTCTTAAATACTTTACTATCACACAGTGGACATTCCATAACTTTGCTCTTACTTACTCTTAATTTAACTACTACGAAAGTAAATACCACCACATACATTAAAAGCTAGCCCAAAAATCATAATCAATATCTCATGCATTCGCAATGGTTGTTTGATTCTAGTGCATAAAACCAAGACAGCAGGCAATAAATCAACCAGAAACCTTGTACCGAACTGCCAAGCACCAAAAGTTATATGCATCATTAACACAAAAAAATTCAACATCATGCTAGCTAATAGAAAACATAAAAACCAATCGATTTTTCTAGTAAAAGTCACAATAATCAAACGAATTGCCAATATGATAAATATAGGATTAGCTAAATAAAAAGCAAATCCGCCAAAGCGAGGTAAGTCTATTTGTCTTAATGAACTAATTTTAGGAAATACGGTAAATATTCTTAAAAAATTTCTCTCAATATAGCCAAATGAAAACTGTGGTTCCGCTAATAATACAGGTAAGTAGTTATGTCCAAATTCAAGCGGAGAGTCAAAGCGTAAAAAGTTCAATATTCCTAAGATTATAGCGACAATAGTAGAGGGAATTAATATGGGAATAATTACTTTAACACTCTCTACAATTGTTGAGCGATGGTTCTTTTGGTAAACAATCCCAACAACTAAAGGTGTATATATAGCTTGTAAAGGACGACAGCCAACTGTTAGCGCAAAACAAAATAATCCAAACCCTTGCATTTTATGACTGGAATAAGTTAGACAAAGTAAGCACGTTATTGTCAATACAAATGATAGTGATTGAGCCATGTACCAAACCCAACCAAATAAAGAGATATCTAAATAACTACTTCCACAAATCAGAAAAACAGCCCATATTGCGCTTTGGAAATCACTATTTTGAAAACGGCGCAAAAGCTTGTAAGCAATTCCATAGCTACTGAAAAAACAAGTAATCATTAACCATGTTGAAGGAGTTTTCTCGCCAAATAAAAATGTTAGTAATAACATAGGAATTGTTGGAACAGGAGGAAAACTTAAAAAGTATTTTCCCTTATATTTTGCAATTTCTAGCCAAGGATAATCCTGTGATAATTCTAAATGTCCACTCCGCCAAGCTAATGCTTGTAACGTATAGGAATCGTAAGGCTGAGGCTCATTCACATTGATTCTCAGCCAAATACACATAAAGCTGTAGATGGATAAAGCTACAAAAAAGCCAACTAATCCCCATCGATATGTTTGGATTATACTGAATATTTTTTTGAAGAGATTTGGAATTAAGTACAATAGAAAAAGAGAAATATCCTTTTTGTTCTTTTGTCTAAAATCATCAATACTAGCTTTTAACTTGTTAATCAAATAATTTATTGGTAATAATAAATATATCCCAAATACTAATGTCCAATCAATTCTATTTTTGATTATTTTATTAGCTAATTGATTTAGATTATTATTGATTCTTTTATTTTTTTTGTTTAGAAAATTCTTTAAAATCAAAATTTTATATCGTAAGCGAGTTATTTTTTTATGAATTAAACGTTTTTCTTTGAATTTTAGGAAATTAATTTCTGGAGTAAAAATATCTACTTCTATTCCATCTAGAAAAATATTGTTACAAACTTTACAGCAATATTTTCGAAAACCATTTGCTGATTTTCCATAAGGCTTATGTTTGTTGCTGTCACATAAAGGGCATTTCATGTATATTTGTTTAAGAAAATTCATTAAATAAAAATAAATGTTGCCAATTCAAATTTGAAGCGCAACATCTAGAGATCTTGTCATAAGGAACTCACAAGGATATTCTGATATTTATCACAACAATAAGGATACTCTCATTAGCTATACATATCTTACCATTTCAAAACGAGCAGAGATTTATAAATTTAGAGGGACAGACAAGCTGTCAATATCAGCGATCGCCGCAACCATGAAGCGGTCAAAGAGCAGGATATCAAGAGAACTAAATCGTAACATCAGCAGGGAATGCAAAGTTTATTTACCAGATACAGACGATGAAACGACAAGACAACGTAGGGCAAAAGGAAAGGGACGATTCAAGAGAATCAGTACCGCGACAATAGAGGAGGTTAAACAAGGCTTAGAACATTACCACAGCCCAGAACAAATAGCAGGACGGATGAAATAAGAAGGGAAGCCGATAGTAAGCTATGAGATGATGAATAAGACAATGGAGGAGATTAATCGCGTAACAATCAATCTATTAGGGGAAGTGGAGCCAGCATATTTAAAGACAATGACCTTTGATAATGGAAGAGAATTTTATGGACATGAGAAGCCACCTAAAAGCCTGAAACTACAATGTTTCTTTGCCAATCCATATTATTCATGGGAGCGCGGATTGAACGAGCATGCGAATGGATTAATCAGGCAATTCTATCCTAAATTTACTAACTTTAAATTAGAATCTTAGCTAAGTTAAATGTGAATTAAATCTACTAGTCCGTCCGTACTACAACTTCAATTGTGGTAAGGGAAGGTAACAGATGAAGTTTGAGGGTCTCGTTGGATTGGATCCGCAGGGCTGGATAAATTACAGGAGTAAGTTGCCCCCAACTGCGCGATCGTCGATTCTTATTCCCAATTGGTCCTGTCGTTAGCATAACATTATCATCTACTAACAGATCAAACCAAGTGCAAAAGGCATGAAGCATTCCATCTTCGAGAACGGGAATCTCGATCACCTGTTCAAACAGTTCCATCGGTCTATGACAAAAATCGAGTTGGGCAAAACAGTAGGGATCGGAAAGGGCGCGATATACATGCTGATCAATTTGTCCTATGAAGGCAGTCTGTGGATATTGAAACTCATTAAAGCTACTTAGGTCAAAGCCTACGACCTGATCTACCCAATACCTCTGATGCAGTTCAAGACATTCGATTGGCATCAAATAGAGATTGGCTCCTGAAGGAATTACTTTGGCAGAAGGTTTGAGCAGATGAGACAAAGCATGATTAATCGCTTCCAACGCACCTTCTGATGGCAACCAAGCTCCAAAAATTTCTGTGATTAAAATATCAGCGAGTTCGGGTAAGTCGTCTGAAATGACCAAATCACGGGAGAGTTTGTTAATTACACGAATTTGGTCTTGGAAACCATTGACTTGAATAATTTGCCTTGCTCGTTCGGCAATCAAATCCTGTCCTTCGCAGGTTATCACTTGGGCTGCCCCAGCCTTTGCTGCCATCATCGCCAACAAACCTGAACCTGTGCCAATTTCAAGCACGAGGGTCTGAGGCGTGACATGGTGATTGATTGCTTCTTGATAGGGTAAATTGCGAGCTGTATCATTCATCATCCAGTAGTGCCAATTCTGAACATTTTCTTGGTACAACAACTGCATCTCTTCGCGAGCAGGGATATAGTAGGGATCGAGTGTTAGGGCTTGTTGAAAGTACCTCAATGCTTCACTTGTTCGCCCTGCATGGCGGCAGACAGTGCCCAAACTGTGATAAAGCTCAGCAGATTCTCCTTCGAGCGCCAAACATTGTGCATAAGCAGGGATCGAGTCAGTGTAACGACCCAAGTTATAGAGAATGACTGCTAATTGTTGGTATGCACCTAGAAATTGGGAATCTAGGACGATTGCTTGTCGAAAATCGGCTAACGACAATTCCACCTGATTTTGGGCTAAGTATGTACAACCACGATTATAATAGCCCAAAACCGACTGAGGATCGAGTTCAATGGCATGATTAAAGTCAACCAAGGCCTGATCGAAATTTCCGTTCGTGTGATAAGTAGTACCACGCGCAATATAAGCATCGACATAGAGTGGATCAATCCATAGAGCCTGGTCAAAGCTTTGAAGAGCGGCATACCAATCTCCCTGTATAGATCTTTCCAGTCCCCATTTAACAAAATTTTGTGGTTGCATAGCGGTTCTATAGTTTACTTAGAATATAGCAATCCGATGTGAGTCATAGCTTTAGCATTCTATGTAGAAATGCCCAATATAATCGGTATCCAATTACAAATAATTTCGGATTGCTATAGTTACATTTTAAGTTAAGCGCTCTATTCACAAGATCTCAGGCACTGGCCAGTCAAATCGTGATCAAATGTACTAGCATCTTTTCAGTCATCATAAAACGGGCGTTTCAGCACCTATCCCTCATTAACTGACCAGTGCCGTCGCAAGCGCTCGATTATTGAGACCGTCATCGATCAACTCAAAAATATTTCTCAGATTGAACATTCCCATCATCGCAGCCCTATTAACGCAACGATCAACATTATTTGTGGACTTATTACTTATTGTCACCGACCTAAAAAGCCTAGCCTCCATGTGAAGTGGGCTTTACCTCCTGTGGCTTAACCCGAAGTGACGTTAATTAGGGCTTGCTGAAGAAGTTTAAAAATCATACCAGTCAATGGTTTTGATCTTTTTTTGCCTAGACAAGTGTAAGGTTAATACGTCTAGAGGTTCAAAACCATTGCACATCCGCGGAAAATCGCTAGGTAAATTTGGGAACTACGCAACAAAATACTATTTTTTAAGCTGTATTACCTCTAAATTCGCTCTTTAGACTTTCTCAGCAAGCCCTGATTTAGTCGCTACATGATAATTTACAGAAAAATCAGTTCTGGCTTCGGCATATAAAAGATTACTCTTATCGCAAATCCGATCACCAAACCGCTACCCATAAGAATACCAAGGACGATGAAATTTGCCTTTGTTGATAATTCGAGGTACTCAATTTGTTTACCGATCAAGGTAACTGCAGCCGCCGTTGCTCCAATTGCTAAACTCGCTAACCAATTTGAAGGAATTTGGAATGTGGCAATGGCAAGCACAACTGTTAAAGTGATCGTGATCGCAGTGGCGAGTAGATCGATAATGCTGAGTTTTTTGTTTAAGGCTGAATTATAACGTACATCCTGAAATCCAATCCAATAAAGATATAAGCATATAGCAGCCCCTATGAGGCTGTTTGTGAGATTAGAATTTATATAAATTGTGATAATTGCGGCGATCGCGGCGATTAAACCGCCTAAGCTGCGAGGCATCGCAAATATGCCACTAGCAGCTAACAAACACAATAAACCTGCTGTCCAATAACTCTGTTCTAGCCAAAACAAGCATATATAGCTACCCAGATACCCATAGGCGATCGCGATCGCTGTTAAAGAAATCAGCAAGCGATACCCAATTTCTAGCCTACCAATTTTGAGCGCCATAAAGTGCCACCAGTTTGTTTGTTGAGGCAAGTTTTAAGTATACCAATCGATACGGCGATCGCCTTATAAGTTCTTTACGATCTCGATAAAGACTCAGCCCAAAAAGCTGTGGCGCACGCTGCCCATGCGCCACAGCTTTTTGGGCTTCAGATTAGAATAAATTAACAAGCACTCACTGAGAATTTAGATGGATATTCATGCATTAAGAGAAGAATATAAAATAGGAGAACTTAGACGCAAAGATCTCCAAGATGATCCCTTTAAGCAATTTGAGACTTGGTTTCAGCAAGCTTGTAATGCTGAGTTGCTAGAGCCAAATGCGATGACCTTAGCGACGGTTTCTGAAAAAGGACAGCCGTTTATGCGGACAGTCTTGCTGAAATATTTTGATGCACAGGGACTTGTCTTCTTCAGCAATTACGAGAGTCGCAAGGCGCAACAAATTGAAGCAAATTC
>JBBQHY010000013.1:0-17089 GCA_038324415.1 Pseudanabaenales cyanobacterium
TTCCAAATGATCCGTAAAAATCAAATTCCCTAAAGCATTCAAATAACGCTTCATTTGATCCTTTTTGTCCAGCCCCTTCAGCGTAATTCCAATATCTTTCGCCTCAATATGCCCGATTTCCAACAGCCCCTGACCAATCCAAAAGTCTGGCGCACCGCACTTAATTCGCTTCGGCTCATTCACCGCCAAAATATTATCACCAAAAGACTCAAGCAACTTTTTCAAAGCAGGACGATAAGTATGCTCCGTTGCATTACCCTTTTGATAAATCTGCGTTACATCTTGCAAATATGCCTGAATTTGGTTGGTCATTAATTTTCAATTTTCCTTGCGATCGCTCTATTTCTCATAATGAAATCTACAACCGACAATGATCACAGTATCTTCATAAACTGTATAAACTAAGCGATGTTCATCAGTAATTCGCCTTGACCAATAACCCTTTAGCTCATATTTCATCGGTTCAGGCTTACCAATCCCATCAAAAGGACTCCGTAATATATCACTAATCAGATTAACGATTTTGCCATAAATTTTCTTATCTTCTCTTGCCCAATTATTGAAATCTTGAAACGCTTGCGACTCAAATATAATATTTCTCATGCCATTCCTCAGCCGAAATCGTAACCAAACCTTCCCCTTTTTCTAAATTAGAAACCGCATCTAACAACCTTTTGCGATTTACCGAATTAGAAAGTAAATAATCTGTTTCATCTTCACTATTAATCAATAGAATTATTTCAACCTGTGTACCTTCAAGCAACTCTGGCGTATAAAGTTCAATTTTCCCATCTTTACCAACAGTCCCCATCTGCTTAATTGCTGTAACCATTGACTGCACCTATAATTTCTATGGATATTCGGATATTTTAGCAATAATTGCTCTGGCGATCGCATATTTGGCAACTCCAAAAGCTGTTTACCCATGTTATCGGTTAACTTGATCGCAACTTGTATAAATATTCTCTTAAAAAGGTAGCTAAATTACCAACTCATCACTGAATGAAGCGTTCTTAGCCTCTGTAACTTTACTTTGTTGTTCGATTTGTTTTATTTGAAATGAAATATGATTAAAGCCTTACTGCTTAGTTAAACTCTTCTTTTTAGATATACTCCCTTCCCAGTCAAAGATTAGTCTTTTGGGGGTGTGGGGTCTGCGCCCCCACGAAGGGGCTTTGCCCCTTAACCCTATTTAAACTGTATATATTTCTATGGTGGGAAGGGAGTAACTAATTCTTAGGAGGAAGTGCAGATTCAAACTCAAGCTGAGAAGTTTTGATATCAATTAATGGAGCTAATTCATATACATTGCGATAGCCATAATTATAGAGGGCAATGTAAGTAGAAAGATTGAGGGAGGCGGTAGGCATTTTAGTGGGGAACGGAATTTCGGCACCCCTAAAGTTATTATTGCAATAGATGAGAATCGGTGTGTTTTTATCTGGAATCAGTTGCTCTAGTGAAGCGATCGCTATATCAGAAAAGTTCAGATTGACAGCACCTTTAATATGGAGTTCGTTATATTTCTCAGAACTACGGGCATCTAGAATAATTACATTAGGTTCTAGGCTTTTTTGAATAAAATCCTTTTCAGATAGTCGTCTGGGTTCTCGATAGGTTGCTGCTTCCTTTGAAACCCTTAGATATCCTTCCATATCGATCGCAGGATTATTGATTTGGGATGAAGTTTGAGCGATCGCAGGTAGGCAAGAAGTTGCAAAAAATATTCCGAATAATATCCAATATTTCATCCTAAAACCTCTAAATTGTAATTGAAAATCTTTTACTTACTTGGAGGTTCAATTTTCATTAAAACCTGACCATAGCCAACGGGTTGAGCATTGTCAATTAAAATCTCAACAATTCGCCCATCAATATCAGCCTCTATTTCGTTCATCAGCTTCATAGCTTCGATAATACATATGGGCTGTCCCTTTCGCACCAAATCACCTTTATTCACAAAAGGGGCTTCATCAGGTTTAGGTGATCTATAAAAAGTTCCGACCATGGGCGACAAAACATCAGCTAAGTTTTTGTTAGTAGGAGGTGCTTGACTAACATTACCAATGGCAATAGGTTCAGGAGGAACTACAGAGACAACTTGACTGACAGGAACTATCGTTTTCTCATTCTTACGAATATGTAACCGCACATCCCCAAACTCTAAACTCAGTTCGGCAATATCGGTTTGATTGAGAATTGATATTAGTTCCTTTAGTTCCTCTAAATTAAGTTCCACTTAGTTATCGCGCCCCAAATATGTGTCACTACGGGTATCAACTTTGATTTTTTCCCCAGTATTAATAAATAAAGGCACCATGATTTGGGCTCCTGTTTCAATAATTGCGGGCTTAGAGCTACCTGTAGCACTATCACCTTTTAAGCCGGGATCGGTTTGAATTACCTCGTAGGTCACAGAGTTAGGAAGTTCTACTTCTAAAACCTGCTTTCCCCAGATAATCACGTTAACTTCCATACCTTCCTTTAGGTACTTAACCCGATCGCCAATTTGGGCAATGGTCAAAGTTGCTTCTTCATAGCTAGACATATCCATAAATATGAATAGATCGCCTTCTTTGTAGGTGTGCTGCATGGTGCTTTTCTCCAGAACAGCTTGAGGCAACATTTCGCCAGCTCGGAAGTTTTTTTCTAAGACGCTACCTGACTGCACGTTTTTAAGCTTGGTACGCACAAAGGCAGAACCTTTACCCGGCTTGACGTGGAGAAATTCTACCACCCGCCAAACACCATTATCCATTTCAATGGTTACACCCGTCCTGAAGTCGTTACTGGAGATCATGCGCGCTAAATTTTTTAGATTCGGCTCCTATTGTACTAAGTTGTGTCTCCACATACTTAGAATATTTAGCCAAGTTTATTATTTTTATCAAGGTACTAGAGATCTCTGTCTGTATTACGGACTGTCACAGATTTTAGGCTAGGAGATATGGTGTTAAGGATTTTAGATGGAGTAAAAAAGGTCAATCTTGGCAATTAATTCTAGGACAGGAGCACAAAATTTTGAGAAGTTGAATGTAATATTACTCTCTTAATCAAACATTCATCTTATTTGCTTGCAGTTTTGAAGTTATAAAGATTCAGAAACTTATCAAGTACTCTCTTCCCAGTCAAAGATTAGTCTTTTGGGGGTGTGGGGGCTGCGCCCCCACATAGGGGCTTTGCCCCTTAACCCCATTTAAACTGTGTTTATTTCTATGGTGGGAAGGGAGTAGTTAATAAAAATAAAGTCGTACTCCGTTTCCACTTATAGATTACGGTTTTAGGGGTATAGGGCTACGCCCCCATCAAGGGGTTTCACCCCTTAACCCAATTTAAATTAGTTATATTCTTCTAGTAGGAAGGAAGTGAGTATAAACTGATTGTTACTTATATTTTTATTATCCAAATGCAACCAGTTGCTACCATAGGATAAATTTCCATAAATTAATGTGTGACTTCCAATCCATACCTATTTTAGTTGTTGACGACTCCCCTACAAATTTAGCGGTATTTTCTTCGACCTTAAGAAATGCTGGATTTAAGGTTCGAGTTGCTGTAGACGGAGTAAGTGCGATCGCTAAGGCAGAGTATGACCCGCCAGGACTAATACTTTTGGATGTAAATATGCCCACAATTGATGGATTTGAAACTTGCATCAAACTAAAAGCTAATCCGATCACCAGTGACATCCCAATTATTTTCATCACAGGATTGTCCGACCGTGAAGATAAGCTTAAAGGGTTCTCGCTTGGAGCCGTAGATTACATTACCAAACCCTTCCAAGAAGAGGAGGTTTTAGCGCGAGTAAGAATTCACCTAAAATTGCGTTTTTTAACCCAAAAAGTTGCAGAACAAGCAGCAGAATTGCAGAAAGCTAATCAAGAATTACTTCGGCTCACAATTATTGACGATTTAACCCAAATTGCTAACCGTCGTCGATTTAATGAATATCTGAAACAAGAGTGGGAGCGATCGCAACGCGAGCAGGAACCTATATCTTTGATATTGTGCGATGTTGACTATTTTAAGCACTACAACGATACCTATGGTCACTTAGCTGGTGATATTTGTTTACATCAAATCGCTCAAGCCCTCAGTCGTGTAATTAAACGTCCAGCGGATTTAGTGGCTCGTTACGGCGGAGAGGAGTTTGTCATAATTCTGTCAAACACGGATAGTTTTGACTTAGTGAAAATAGTTAGACAGATTCAAACAGAAATTGAACAGATTAAGATCTCCCATTCCATGTCAAAGGTTAGCAAACACATTACTTTAAGTATTGGCGCAGGATGCCAAACTCCCAATCTAGAGCAAAGTTCTGAATCACTCTTTAAACTTGTAGATAGCGCTCTTTATACTGCCAAATCTCAGGGAAGGAATAGATGTTCTTTCTATACAGATAATTTGGAAAATGAGTAAAGCTAAATCGCAATTGCATATAAATAACGTGCATTCCCAGTTTTACAAACTCACACAGCGCAAACCTGCGAATATTTGACGGACATGGGGTTGATACCAGTTGCGAAAAGGCGATCGTAAAGTGGGAAAACTACTAGCCCAACTGCCCCCTTTGAGTACATAGTGTTGATCGTCAAAATAAGTACTGGAATACCCTGCATAGGGAAAAGGCAGAAAATTAGGGTAGGGATGAAATAAAGTTGTTGTCCATTCCCAAACTTGATTTTTCATAATCAGGCGATCGCCCAAATAATTAGCTGCTTTTTCCCATTCCGATTCCGTAGGCAACCTCATACCTGCAAACTTTGCGTATGCCTGAGCTTCATACCAATTAATTCCACAAACAGGACAATTTAGATCTTGACCAAAAATCTGCCAATGTAAAGGTTTTGAGATTTGAGCATCCTGTAACCACTGCCACCCGATCGCACTCCACCATTCGGGCTGAGTATAGCCACCTGCATTTATAAAATTTTGATATAGCCTTTGGCTAACTGGATGGGAGGAGATCCTGAAAGTATTCACATAAACTGCATGGCTAGAAATTTCATTGTCCATGGCATTTAGGTCGTTATTGCCTTGGGTAAAATATCCTGCTGGAATCGTAATTAGTTCAGGCTGGGCATCCAGAGTTAAGACTTTAGGCGGGCTAGGGTATTTATTTTGTAATTGCAAGACGATCGCTATGGTTTCAGAATGTTGAGTTTCATGTTGAATTAACCACCGCCACAGTTTTTCTTCCTCGGTAAATGTCGAGCTAGATTGCAAGTAAGTTAAAAGGCGATCGCCTACAAAATTCAAATAATTGCAAACCTCAAATAATTGCGGTAACCTCACTCGATCAGCCTTGGCTAGACCATCTACTCTAAATAATTGCAGGTACTCAGGTTTTACAGGAGCCAGTCCTGCACATTTTCCTAAAATCCAATAATCCCAAATATAGGCAATATGCCCTAGATGCCAACCTGCGGGACTAAATTCTGGATGGGCCTGTGCCGAGAAGGTTTGATAATCTTGATTCTGAAATAAAGATAATGTCTGTTCACGACAACTAAGAATATCTTGCTGAATCTGTTGCTTAACTGATTGACACATCCTAACTTAATATAAAAATACCTTTACTAATTGCGCTAAGTTTGCGATCGCTTCTGTAAATGCTAAACTATCAGCCAGCAAAATACTAAAAAATTAGTAGCAAAAGCCAAATTAAAGAGTTCAAAGTTAGCTAAATGGAAACCTTGAGAGATGAAAATATCCGTCTGCAACAGGAGCTACAACAAAGAGATCTCCTAGTTCAGCAGTTATCAGAAGAGGTATTAAGACTAGTAAAAGGGAATGTTGCCTTTCTACCCCATCAAGCACTATCCGAGCAGCATCATGAAGAAATGCGATCGCTCATGACCAAATTTCAAAATTCTGAAGAGCAACTGATCCTATCCCAACTCCTACTCAAAGAACGGGATCAACAAGTGAGTGAACTGCGGCAAGCCTTATCTGAGGCAAATGCAAATATGCAAAATCTGCAACGAAAAATTGAAAATTTACCAACAGTTTACGGCACTAAGTTTTCAGAGCGCATGGAACCAGTTAAGTCCAAGGTCGAAGAATTGCAAAAGCAAAATACTCAGCTAAACTCTGAAGTTCAAAATCTCAGCCATCGTCTTTCCCATACCGCGCCGCCACAACGGATCGAAGTCCCAGAGATTCAAACAGCAGGCTTATCTTTACCAAGTTTTGGGGATGATTAATAACAACTAATTAAATATGCCTAAAGATATTATTTCAACCTGTGCCGAACTCGAAATTATCAGAAATTGGGTAAATCAAAAATTTGGCTATAGCTCCACCAATCAAGGCAACTTCTGGCTACCCTTAGTTTGTACTGCCAGAGGTACGCTTTACGCTGAAGTAATTACCAAGCTTGAAAACGGCAAATATCACCAGCCCTACCATCTTAGCGATCGCCTAAGACAGCCCTTATACAGTTTAGGGTTTCAACTACTCGACCATCTAAAAGCTCCCCCTGCTGTGTACTTACTGCAATTTGATTTTAATGAATCGGAGTTATTATTTGATCGCCTAATTCCTAGTCCAGACCAACCTGCGACCGCCTCCGTTGGGGTGCAAGAACCAGATTTATATGAATGTCATTTACTTTGCACTACGAATCAACCCATCTATGATTTGGTAATTAAAAGCGATCTTTGATCTGAGCAAATTTCAATAAAACTTATTTACTGACCGTTATTATTGACTGTTGGTTGTGAGATCATTACTTCTGGTTTAACTTCAGGAACAGCTGTAGGTCTAGGTTTAGTTGCATCTAAAACCATAACAGGATTACTTTCCGCCACCGATTTAGGATTAACTTGAATGGGCATAACTTGAATAGGCGAGATCGGAGACTTTACTTGTTTGACATCTTCTCTTCTAATATCTTCTTTCAGATTAATAACTGGAGAGGGCGGTAGATTATTTGGTAGAGAGTTATTTGTAATTGCGATCGCTGGCAGAGATTGCTCAAGTTTCAAGTTAGAATTTCTATCAGTTTTAGGCGGACTGGATAGCTTAGGTTTTTCGGTTTTAGATGCCACAACTGGTTCTACTCTAATTGCATCTTTGCGACTTTGCTCAAGTTCTGTTCTGACTGGTGCCTCAAAACTACGACCTGTACCAATCAGAGGCAACATTAAAGGTAAACCACGAGGGAATTCCCGAGTTTTTTCTTGGGGCTTAATTGTAGAAAAATCCACAAAAGGAACTTGCTCAACTCGGTTTGTGGAATTAGTCTGAAATAGCTCCAGATTTTGCAATGAACTGGTAGGCTTGGGATCTTTTCTAAGTAATTTATTCAATCCCGAAGGATCAACTAAAAGGTATCCAACCGTAGCACTAGATATCAGTAATAGAATCATGGCAGCGATACCTAAGGGACTTAAAAGATTTGGAGCAGATTGCTCTGAATTTCTGGAATTTTGCTGATCATACTTCAGCTTGTTCTGATCTGGGCTTACCTCTACAAGTTCTGTAGCTAATAGCTGATCCCGAAATTCTAAGTCCAAAAATTCCTCTTCCAAAGTATTTTCTAAATCCGTCGACAAAGCGCTAGAGAAATCATTAGGAAAATCGTGATCTAAATAGGATAAATCTGAGCTTTGATCGTCCCACTCACTAATTTCACTTGAAACCGACCTAGGAATATCAAAATCCACATCAAAATCTAAGTCAGAGTCTAGAGTACTCTCAGCTAATTGGACTGGTAACTGAGTGGGCAAATCCTCTCCTCTATATCTTTTTAACTCTTGCTCTAGATCGAGGTCTAACCCCGCAAGGGCTGATTTAAGTAAAGGATTTAACAAAGAATATGGCATAGTCTGAGCCTCATAATGACTTTTAATAATTTTAACTTGAGAAATTTTAGGGTGAGGATAGTTTGGAATTTGGGGCTAGATAAATTTCTTGAATATCTTGGGGTAACAGTTGAGTCAGAGTTACATTAGCCTGGGATATGAGTTCGTCAATATCTTTAATTCTCCGCACTTGAGTATTTTGGAGTTCGCCCTCAGACTTTAAGTAAGCAGCAATGCGACTAGAACTCCAATTAAAGGTTTGAGATAAAGTTAAAACTAAGCGTAAATCCTTGGGAATTTGATCTAGCGCCTGATTTAAGTAACAAAGCAATATCGGTGGGGTCAAACACAGGTCATATTTAATTTTATGCTCATGTGTATCAAGATTGGCATCAAAGGTATTAATAGCCACAGCCGTAATATCAATCAGAAAATTTTGTAGGGGTTTAGTGGCTTCCAAATTCAATAATTTTAGCTCTCGATAAATGTGCCCCCATGTTTTCCCAAATAAATACTCTGCCTCTACAGCCGATCGCCCCGATTCACGGGTAAGTGTATAGATAATTTGCCCATATCGACAAAAAATGACTACTAGGTATCTGCCCAAATCAGGATGAGCATGGAACAAAGCCAAAAGCTCTTGGTCGCTCTTTGCTAAAAGTGGCTCAATAATAGGATGATTAATTTCAATAGTCTTAAGCACCATATTTATCCAGTTTATCTTTCATCCAATTTTAAAAGTGCTAATTAAAAGTGCAAATTAATTGAATCATAATTCTAGCTAGATATTGCAAACCCTTTAATGATCGAATTAATTATCTACTCCCTTCCCAGTCAAAAATAAGTATTTTGGGGGTGTGGGGGCTGCGCCCCCACGAAGGGGCTTTGCCCCTTAACCCCATTTAAACTGTGTATATTTCTATGGTGGGAAGGGAGTATATATACGATCGCATCTAGTCAAAATGTCCAGCCCTCAACAGGAGGCAGTCTTTAGTCCTAATATATTAGCAAAACCTATGAATAGCTGTAGCAAGCCGAAGCTTTTATTTCTTTGTTCACTTATCATTTAGACCCTTAAGATGGTTCTGGGGCTGGTTTGGACTGGATTTTAAAGGTTTCTTCAAGGACATTAAATAATTTCTTTGCCACTTGGGTATTACCAGCATCAGTAAGGTGAATTGGATCTAGAAAAATTTGCTCATTAGTATTATTAAAGAGGCCATACAGGCTAACTACTCTGATTTTATTATTATTTCGCTCTAGTACTTTAGATTCTAAGGCTTTATAGGATTTAGTAATGCGATCGCTATAGTCTTTTCCCAAGGATTTTAAGATCTTTAACTCCTCAGCTTTTAGATCGGATTTCCCCGTAATTTCAGGTTGGAGAGCCACAATAATTGGAATTGCAGAATTCAGATTAGCGACTTTACGTAGGCTCGAATTATAGTTGTTAACCCTTAGTTTGAGTTCTTGATCGTCGGTTGCAAGTTGATTGGCATTAAAAACTTGATAATAGCCAGATGTAGGTGTGGGATTTGTAGGGCTGAGAAAATGGCGGAAAACTTTGACTGTATAGAAACTATTGAACCAATTTTGCAGCCTTTGTTCATTATTTGTGCGATCGCGCTGTTCTTGCTTACTCAAAATATCTTCAAGATTAACTAGCTCACGGGCGGGTCTATTACTAGGCGATCGCAGGTCTTCATAGCCATTTAAGAATATTAAACAGTCTGGCTTAAATTCTGAGATTCTATGCACGAGCAAAGATAATTCATTGGTGGAGGTATAACCAGGAACCGCAGCAGTAATCACTTTATAGTTCCCAAACCGAATCCGCGGCGGTAGCAATTTTACTTTTTCAACTTGGTCGGCATAGTAGGGAAAAATCGCAGGTTGGAATTTATTGGGCTGTTCGACCTGTTGTTTTAGTCGATTATTTAGTAACTTTTCGAGCTTTGGCGCTAGGGTCATCTGATTATTCTCTGCCAGCGTCCCAAAGGCAGTAGAGTTACCTACTAAAAATACTCGAGTATCTTCTTTCTCTTTAATCAAGGGCACAGGTTTATCAAGGCGGAATCCTTGGGCATTGATCTGCCAAAATTTAGTAGTCTGATTGGGAACAAGATCGTAGCCATTTATGGGGCTAGTTTTGACCTCTAAATCCCCCTCGAAAATATTAAGCGGTAGGTTATTTAACGGCTTTCCTTCAGAAGAGACAAGTTTAAGCTCATAGGTTTTAGTTGTAACACTGGATAGATTTCTCAACCAAGGGGCGGGAGCAAAATTCTTTAACCCTAGTTCCAAAGCGAGAAAAACCAAAGGTATGCTAATCAGAATGATTAGAAGAATGTTCCGCAGCCAGTTTTTAGGCTTAGACGAGTAGGAAGAACCGTATCTGTATTTACGCATTGGAGTAATAAGGCATCAAAGGAAATGGCACGGTGATTTGCAGAGTTTAACCTATCACAAAGCGATACCTAAAATCTCTTGTCAGCTTAAAACCTCGTAGTCATAAGGGGCGATCGCACAGATAAAGCCAAAATGCAAGCTCCAACTCCGCAACAAAGCCAAATTAGAGTCAAAGCCAATAAACTTTCTACATAATTTTGATTGCCAATCTGGGAATTAAGTTGGGAATTAAATTGAGAACCTGAAAAAATCGCAATCATGATTAAGCCTGTGCCAACTTGCCAAGGGGATAAAATAAATTTTGTTTGATCTGGAATCATCGTACTAGGAGCCACCATTCCCATCACCCCCCGCCCAAGGTAGGGACTAACTAATCCACATCCTGTCAGCAATATATAGGTTTCCAAGGGCATTTTGGGGGGTAACTCTAGCACAATTGCCAAGGTAATTCCCATCCCTAAAATCACGATCCCTGCCAGAGTGCAGACACTTTGAGGTAAAAGAATATTCATAACTGATAACAGATCGCGGCTCACTTTATGCTCAGCTAGGTTTAGTCTATCAATCAGAGTTGAAATTAAATTGGGACTGCTAGATTCTCTAGATTCTTTAGAGTCTTTGCCCTCACCATCAGTTACTGTATGGGGAAAAGTGATTACCCTCGAGTTTCCTGCTAACTGGAGCCATTGCATATCTACTTCTTTGAGCTTAATAGTTTCTAAACGGCAAAACTGGACGAGATTAATCGTAAAGCTGGATGCCATACCCCAAACTCCACTAAAATTTAGCGAAATTAACCGTTTAGAAGGGCATAATAAAATCTGCCATGTACTCAAACCTGTTAAACCTAGACTACCTAGGGCGATCGCTACTAATTCTCTAGTGATCTCAGGTAAATCTAAAATTGTCCAAGTAAAAAGACTTAAAGCCAAGCACATTAATGCTTTAAACTGCTGAGGCTGTTGGCTCAAGCTATTAGGACTAATTATGATCTGTCCAAGTTGGGGATTTTCCGTAATTGTGATGTTTCCTTTAATCTTGATTTGAGGGGAATTAGAAGAACTATCCTTTGGAGGCTGATTAGTAATACCGAGTCTAAAAGCAACCCCAATTAAAGTTGTAGCAGCGATCGCCCACACCCCTGAGACTAAACCATCGGTTAAAACTTGATTTAGTTCTAAGCTAAATATTAGTAATAAACTTAGCCAAAATAAAGCGATCGTAATTAATAGTTGGGGTGAAAAAGACATCGCCACATTGTAGTAGCAGCTTCTAGTTACAGATTTACTCCATTTACCCGATAGTATCCATCCGAGTAAGGCGATCGCCATAGACGCAATCACTAATTCACTATTACGTTCATAAACTTTCAACCTCAAAATCGGCGTGGCAATTCCGAGAAGGATAAAACAGCCCGAATAAAAAGCATAAACGCCGATTAGGGCGATCGCACGGGCGTCATTAGCATCTATGGTTTTAGCTGAAGTCTGCATAGTCTAAACATCTTAGCGCAATATCTTAGGGCAATGCTAGTTGAGGATTGAAGGAAAAGCTTATTTAGGAACACACCTCTGATAAATTTTTAGATAAAATCTTAAGATTTAGCTTAGTTAATACAATCAAATGCCCATAACTCTGTAGGATTACCTTAAGTAAAGTTAGCTGAAGAAGTTAGCTAGTAAATTAGCTCTGTGTGGGCTTAGCAAAGTTAAATGAAACTAAGGATTTGAGGTCAAATTTGATGAATTCAGCAGCAGAGTTATGGCAACGTTATCAAGACTGGTTGTACTATAGCCAAGATTTAGAGCTTTATGTTGATATTAGTCGCATGCAATTCTCAACTGATTTCCTAGAGATGATTGAGCCTAAATTTGCTAAAGTCTTCACCGATATGAAGGCATTAGAAGCAGGAGCGATCGCTAATCCCGACGAACAGAGAATGGTCGGGCACTATTGGCTTAGATCACCTGAAATTGCGCCAACCCCAGAACTACGGGATGCTATTAATGGAGCGATCGATCAAATTGAAACCTTTACCCAAGCTATTCACTCTGGGGACATTCGTCCTCCGACTGCACCAAAATTCACAGATATTCTCTCCATTGGTATAGGCGGATCGGCACTAGGGCCCCAATTTGTTGCCCAAGCTTTAGCCGTGGCAAATCCTCCTTTGAATATTAGCTTTATCGATAATACCGATCCCGATGGCATAGCCCTTACCCTTGCGAACTTGGCCGATCGCCTTGCTACAACCCTCGTAATCACTATTTCCAAATCTGGCGGCACTCCTGAACCTAATAACGCCATGAAAGAAGTGAAGGCTGTCTTTGCCAAAGCAGGACTAGATTTCCCCAAATACGCAGTTGCCGTCACAGGTATTGACAGTAATCTCGACAAAATTGCTAAATCCGAAGGCTGGCTGGCAACATTTCCCATGTACGACTGGATCGGCGGACGCACCTCAGAACTGTCGGCGGTGGGACTCCTACCTGCTGCACTCCAAGGTATTGATATTCGTAACCTGCTCAGGGGTGCAAAAGTTATGGATAGTGTCACTAGAGTTGAGTATATTAAGCAAAATCCTGCGGCATTGATGGCATTAGCTTGGTACTTTTCTGGAGATGGCAAGGGATTAAAAGACATGGTTGTTCTGCCGTACAAAGATCGACTCATGCTTTTTAGTCGCTACTTACAACAGCTAGTTATGGAATCGCTGGGTAAAGAAAAAGACCTTGATGGAAATACCGTATATCAAGGCATCGCGGTATATGGCAATAAAGGATCAACTGACCAACACGCCTACGTTCAACAATTGCGAGATGGTATTCCTAACTTTTTTGCAACTTTTATTGAGGTTTTGAATGATTCCAGTGGCAATACAACTCAATTGGAAGTTGAAGCAGGTGTAACTAGTGGTGACTACCTGTCGGGGCTTCTACAGGGCACTCGTCAGGCACTCTATGAAAATGGACGGGATTCAATTACGGTCACGATCGCTACGGTTTCAGCATTTTCAATTGGAGCTTTAATTGCCTTGTATGAGCGGGCTGTCAGTTTCTACGCCTCCTTGGTAAATATCAATGCCTACCACCAGCCAGGGGTAGAAGCAGGGAAAAAAGCCGCAGCTCAGGTTCTAGAATTACAAAAACAAGTAATAGCAGCGATCGCCCACTCTGAGAATAAAAATTCCATGACGATTGCCGAAATTGCCAATCAAATTAATGCTGTAGATCAAACCGAAGTAATTTATCGAATTTTGCGTCATCTGCACGCTAATCACCGCATTCAGCTTAAGGGGAACTTTAGTATGCCCTCTAGTCTGGAAGCTTTATTAAATTAAAGTGAGGTATTAATCTCTGCTCCTAGAGAAACTTTAGACAACTAGGAGAAAAATTTAATCAGTGATATTGTTTTGATATCTTGATATTTCGACTAATATCTTAATTAATATTCTTAACATGATTTCCCCGCAGGAGGCTTTTTGACTCAGTCAGTTAATCTACCTAATTTGCCTAAAATTGATGATTTCCTTCAGGAGCTTGCCACAATTCAGCAAAAAAGCTCAAAACGCTATGCAATCTTAGGTTCTCGCCATGTTCCGCTTACCCACCAGCATTTAATCGAACTTTTGAGCTATGCCTTGGTATTAAGTGGTAATAGTGTGATTACCTCTGGGGCGATCGGCACAAATCTTGCCATCATCCGTGGGGCAATGCGGGCAAATCCAGACCTGTTGACCGTAATTCTCCCCCAAAGCCTAGATAAACAGCCCTACGAATCTAGAGAGCAGTTAGAAAATGTCATGCATTTAATCGAGCATAGTGAAAATGATAATTTATCCCTAGGCGATGCCAGCATTCTCTGTAATCAAGAGATCATCTCTAAATGCCAGCACTTAATCTGTTTTGCCTACCATGATAGCTATACTTTACTAACTACCTGCCAAGATGCAGAAGAGGAACGGAAAGTAGTCACATTGTTTTACCTAGATTAGATGTTTCTAAAACTGTAAATACCAAATAAGGGCAAGCTTTGAACAAACTCTTAGCAAATCATGGCATCTTGAAAATTTTCCTAATATTGGTAAAGCGATCGCTACAGAAAAATGAAATTTGGTTACACTATCATCTACGTTGCCGATGTCTCTTGTTCATTAACTTTTTTTGAGGAAGCATTTGGATTTCCCAGACGATTCTTAGATGAATCGGGCGACTACGGAGAACTTGAAACTGGTGGAACTACTCTTGCTTTTGCAGCTCACTCCCTAGGTGCATCAAATCTTCCTAACGGCTATATCTCAGTGGATTCTACTCCTAAACCTCTAGGTATTGAGATTGCCTTTACGACAAATTCAGTTGAAGCTGCTCATCAAAAGGCGATTGCGGCAGGAGCACTAGAACTTAAATCCCCAATTAAGAAACCTTGGGGACAGATTGTTTCCTATCTTCGATGTCCAGATGGTACTTTAGTCGAACTTTGTACGCCAGTAAATTAGGTTGAATAGATCTAAATTTATAGCTTTCTACACATTGAATTAACTCTATCTTTTACATCATTCGGTTAGATTGGAGAATTCGGCGGCGATTATATATGCGTATTATTAACAAGATTCCCCTGTTCTCGCTGATCTTATTAATTTCGGGCTATGCTGTCTTAGGCTGGCTTCTAGCAATTCATGGTGCTAATTGGCAGATTTGGCTTACCAGTGGAGCGATCGCTTTTGGCATTGAGTGGATTGCTGCCGTATTTTGGGCGGTCGCCGCTATCTATTTTGTATTTGCCCGTGCTGAAATCTTAGTTTTATCTGTAGGTATATGTCTAGTTTGGTCTTTACTGATGTTTGTGGCAAGGATAGAGGTGCAGGCAATTAGTGGGAAGAGATGGCAGGTTTTTTTAGTGCTAGGAATTATTGCAGCGATCGGGATGTCCATAGGCTGGTTTAGTGATGCTAGCTTGATCCCAAATATTGGGAAGTCTTTAATTAAACAGAGGCTCTAACAAGGGATATTTAAATTATTCAAACAAAAAAGATGTAGATTAAATACCATTTACAGATATTTGCTCTACACCCTTATTTTATCTAGTTTTATAAATTAAATTTATAGGCTAAATCTCCACTAGCAACTAGGCTTCAGTTGGAATAACTTCAACTTCTTCGTCAATAATTGGTTCTTCTTCCGCCGAAGGAATTTCAAATTCCTCAGTGTCTTCAACTGTTTCAGTGGCAATGATCTCAACTCCATCTTCGGTAATTGCTAAACTTGCAACAGGCTGATTCATCTGTTCTCGGAATTTTGCTGCCATTTCTTCAGCACCATCATAGACAACTTGAGGATTTTTTACCATATCCCCTGGTTCTGACTCTAATTGCTTAGTGGAAAGGGAGATTCTACCTCTTTCCGCATCTAAGTCGATGATCATGACTTTAACTTCATCGTTAACATTAAAGACATTGTGAGGTGTATCAATGTGATCGTGGGAGATTTCAGAGATGTGTAGTAACCCACTCACGCCACCGATATCAATAAAGGCACCGTAGGGCTTGATACCACGGACAACGCCAATTACGACTTCGCCAACTTCGAGTTTGTTCATCTTGCGCTCGACAAGGGCACGACGATGACTTAGAACCAATCTATTTCGATCTTCATCTACTTCTAAAAACTTCAGAGGTAGCTCTTCATTAACTAACTCTTCTTTAACTTTACGAGTACTGATGTGCGAGCCAGGGATAAATCCTCGTAATCCTTCAATTCTGACCAAGGCGCCACCACGGTTGGTAGCAAAAATTAAAGCACGAACTGTAGCATCTTCTTTTTGAAGTTGGCGGACTCGTTCCCAAGCACGCATGTACTCAATGCGACGGATGGATAGAGTTAATTGCCCTTCTTCGTTTTCATCAGCAAGAATAAAGAATTCGCGTGTGTCGCCATCCTGTAAGACTTCTTCAGGTTGATCAATCCGATTGATTGACATTTCCTGAATTGGAATATAAGCAGCGGTTTTAGCACCAATATCAATTAATGCACCTCTGGGTTCTAGACTAAAAACAGTTCCTGCCACAATGTCGCCTGGGCTAAAATGGTAGTCGTATTTGTCCAGTAATGCTGCAAAATCTTCGTGGGTAAAGCCAACATTGGGGGTAGTTTTTATCTGATGAACCATGCTAAAACTGTCTAATATACTTACTAGGGTTTACTGTCCTGTATCTATGCGCTTTGATAGAAATAACTATGTTGGGGCGTAGTACGGGTTCTTAATTGTACATTATGGCAACTTGATTTTCAAAGTTAATAATTTTGATTGAAGCATAAAAGCTATTCAAGATATTTAGTAAGCTTTAAGTATTGCTCCAAATCTATTAACTAAACTTTTTACATAACACTGTGAATTTGCCCAAAGAAATTCAGATCTGTCAGCACCGCACCTGTTTTAAGGATGGCTCTTCTAAGGTTATCCAAAAGTTTAAATCTGATGCTGTAGCTGGAGTTGTGGTTACTGGAACTGGTTGTATGGGTTTATGCGGTTCTGGTCCAATTGTTTTAGTAGTGGCTGAGCAGGTTTATTATTGGCGCATTAAACCTCAAGATGTATCGACCATTGTTAAGCAACATCTTAAAGGTGGAAAAGTGGTGAAGTCTCTACTCCATAAAAGACTGCATTCAGACCCTCACGAATTTGACTAGAAATTTGATTAGAATTGTGAGTAATTCTAAATAATTTTAATAAAACGTAATGATTTCTAAGCAACTGGCAACTGAGTCTAAATTAAGTTGGAATTGGAAAGGTCATCAGATTATGTACTCGGTTTCAGGTGAAGGTATTCCACTGATCTTGGTTCATGGATTTGGAGCTTCAATTGGTCACTGGCG
>JBBQHY010000014.1:0-16266 GCA_038324415.1 Pseudanabaenales cyanobacterium
GAGATAATAGATTTCCGCGTCCTGCCAAAAGTCTAATTCGCTTCTGGTGTCTGTGATTTTGCGATCGTAGTCCATAGTAAAATGATTCAAAACTGCGACCATACCGTAGGACTATCACCACTTCTGTATTACCCCATTGCAGTAATAATCATATTCATCTAAATCTATCCCTAATTCTGCTTCCATTTCTTGAATATCTTCAGCAGTTATCTCTTCATTCTCTTCTACTAACATAACTCAATTCCTTCAACTTCATTTTTCCCTGAAGGACATCATCAATCATCAATTCTCTAAAAAGGGAGTCCCCTGTCGCGCAATGGGAGGGCGGGGCAAGACAGGTAATTAAAAGGGGGTTTCCCCCCACAAGTCTAAGAACCATTACGGCGGGTATAGACGATACCCTTAGCTCCACAGAGGGAGAACATCTTGGCAAGCTTATCTGCTGCTTGACGGTCTTGAGTGGTTTCGTGGATTAGAACTGAGCCTGATTTGTTAACGGCGATGGCGTGATAGGTCATTTGTATAAGATTGAACTCGATGGTAACTGTTAAGCAGCATGGTTCTAGGATGGAGTGGAAGACTGTGGAATACCGAAGGCTATGCCGCAAAAGCTGGAATGGAAGGAGAGGTTCTGATGTAAGGTACTGATGAGAGGGCAAGCTGAATGACTATATCTACGCTGCGGGTAACGGGCTGGTTCACCATGAATCACTGACTGTGAAGCAAAGCTGCCTTGTTCGACTTATCTGTTTGATTAGGATCTGGGTGAGTCCTCCGAAGTATGGATTAGATTGGGGGGAAATCCCTTCTTAGTATTTGGGAGTGAGCGAAACGGGTAGTCTGCCTAGACAGTGTAGCGATAGTGCCGCGTATGGGTGGAGGGACAAGGCACATAGATTTGTTGCGGGTAATGAGGAATGCAATGACCGAATAGCAACATCTTGGCAGCAGCGCGGAGTAGTGGTAGTGAAGCGATAACGCCATGACTTAAAGGGGCAAAGCCCCGATCTGGTTACTCCCAGCCCCGATGGGTGTGAATGATTTTCTTGCCATTCCGCAGGATTACTTGGGTTCTGTATTTGGACTTTCTAGTTGGAATTGGTTTCAAATATCCGATAAATTCCAGTGCATTTTCAATCATTTTAAGCATTTTGTTGTATTGAACTCTACTCGAATGGAATACAACTGGTGACAAGGGCTTAGTGGTTCTTAGAACATCGTGACTTAGACCACTTGTGTATTTACCCTTGGTGCTTGTTGTACCTTGAATCTGAGAGTTCAATGATCTTGATTCTGGGGAGTCCTCGGCGCGGTGGGAGATTCACGGGTCTGCGTAACAAGGTCTAGCAAGTGAATCTGGGTGGGGCAAACCGTCTTTGTTACTTGTGTGCGATTAGCAATCGCCAAAGCAAATCAAAACACACGACTGAATACTTGGAAGTGGTGTAGAAATAAACTGAAGCTGTGAATACACTGCTGAATCGATTCTCTACGGGTGGGGGGTGGGCAAGGAAGAAAAGAAAAAGGGGGGCAGAACCCCCTACTGTGATTAGCGATTGTGGCGGAGAGCAGAACGCTGGGCATTCATCTCTTGCAGGTCTTCTAGCTTGTAGCCGAAGTGCTTACCTGCAAACTCTACCATCTCATCTAGCGTGGCTTTGACAAAGGCAACATCAAACTCGGCATTGAACTTCTCCCAAGCATCTGCGTACAACTCCTTGATGTCATCCCCATCGAACTCGGCACGACTGAGAGAACCATCGGGCAGTTTGACAGGTGGAGCTACTGCCTCGATAACTCCAGACTCAATGGCATCACGGAAAATGCGACCTTTGGAGTCTTCCCAGAGTAGGGTACGGATGGTGTAAAAGACTGCTTGCCATTTGCGGAAGGCGATTTGCTCATCACGTTCTTTACGAGTTAGGGGCTTGAAGTTGGAAGATAAAGCGGATTTGTTGATAGTCATGAAATTTAGTTGAACTCTATACGTGTCGCCAGCATTCAAGCCGAAGCAAGGAAAGGGGTCTGGGGAAAATCGTTTATTGGTTCTTAGCGATCCACGTCAGGGGGCAAAGCAAAATCGCTTAGAAACTGTGAATTTACCCAGATATATTTACCCCTTGGAGTGATGAGTTGCGAAGAAGGCAAGATTTAAGTGTAGGTAGTTCAACTTTTTTATGACAGAAACACCGCTTCGATCAACTGTACCCTGACTGAAGGACGGGATTTAGAGCTATCTGACTTCTGGAATGGTTTAGCTTGTCCACACGCTCTGTATCCTTTCTGGAATGCCCAAAGGTATTTTACGGGTTGCTGAGTTGTTTGAGTTTGAGCAGTTGCCTTCCTGTCCTACCTGATCGGTTCTAGTTGTGGGTTAAGTCGATGGTTGATGACTTCGGAGTTGCTTCCAGTGCTGGGAGTTGTGATGCTGAGAAAGATGGGGTATTTGTTTTAGTCCACGCTTTGAGATGGGGATTTGCGGTAATGACTGGCTACGAGTTGGAAGCTATGCTGAGGTATGCTCAGGCTTCTGTCTGCCATGATCCAATCACTGTGGGGTTATGCCGTCTTTTGGGCTTGGGAGTCTGCGGCGCGGTGGGGGGAGGGCAAGCCGTTTAGTTTTGGGGATTGGGTGGGGGTGCGATCATAGCTAGTGATATTGAATTTCTCGCTCAAACTTTTCAATTAGCGGGGCGTATGACTCGTATTAACTTGCCTTGAAGAGATTCTAGACTAGCAATCGCTTTATCGATCTGAGTTGCTAATCGATTGCGATCGGGATCGTTCGTACAGACAATAATTCCAAAATGCTCAGAACTAGCCATGTGTAATCTCATAAAATCTTTGCGATTCAGAGTGACAACTGCACGATTATCGGCAACGGCAAAAGCTAACACTTCATCATCTGGGATACCTAAATTAGCATTACCAGCTTCTTGAACCGTTAAAACATCATGTCCCTTACTCCGCAGAAATACACTGGCTGAAAGCGGAAATTGCTCATCTGCATATAGCCTTGCCATAAACTAAGCAGCCTCATTATTCATCTGGACGACTCTTTTAATTTCTTCAAAATGAGCATCAGCATATGCCCAAGCATTAACTAGATCTGCAGCAGTGATGTGAGGGTAGTCTTGTAATAGTTGTGCTTCGCTTATCCCAAGCTGCTGAGCTTCTACTAATAGCCAAACAGCAATTCTCGTCCCCGCAATACAGGCTTCTCCTCCACAAATACCAGGTGTTTTACTAATTCCCTTACCGCTTATACTCAGGGTTTTGGTTAGACCTTGAACTATTTCTGCTCTATCAGCTAGCGACAGGCTGAGAAACTGATGTTCGATTTCTTGACGAGTCATAACGACCTCAGGTAATTAGGGATTGTACTTATTGTAGCCATAGTCCTTTAAATATAAAATAAAGTTGACACCGACACAAAGGTGGCAGGGCGGGAAAGCCGAAGGGCTGGGTGGGCAAGTAACGCACCTCCATATTTTTATAAGTTTATGGGAAAGGGATCGCTTAATTTATTTGTGAAAATTGATAGACGTACAACCCAAGTTCAAAACGCTTTCGGCGTGAGAATCTCGATGAAGTATTTTTGTGAGATTCCGTAATACAGTGGCGTAGATCGTCATCACTCAGCTCGGAGCGATCGCCTTCTAAAACACATTAAATTATTCGAGAATGTTTCTTGTTGGGTGGGATAGCGATCGCCTAATCCCAAACTTGAGAAGATGATTGTTGGGGCGATCATATTAATTTTCTAGACTGAATTTTGAGCAAATTTGATTACCTATCCAGTCATGTGTGAGGTGGAAACTACTTCTTGAAAGCTAAGATTTTGTTAATAATCTCCACTCCAGAGAATCCTTCAAAAAGGAGTAGAAGTAGAACAAATATGTTAATAATGAGATGAGTATTTCTAGCCCATTGAGAATTACGTTGCTGCATGAAGGGAACAACTGCAGCTGCCATACTAATCAAGAGAATTATGCTCAATCCAGCCCACATATGCGGTGAAAAGAACAATTTGCCATTATTAATGAAGGTGACAGCTATACCAAGAATTGCCCCAAAAACCATTAATGCTAACCATACAGAAGCAGTTCTATGATGAGAAAAGGCGAACTTGCTACGATTTTGAGGTAAGCTTTCTGCCTCAGAAATACGGCGCGATTTAATTCCTAAATAAGCGATGTAAAGATAAAGTGCTAATAACCCCAACATTAAAACAGGATGAGAAAAAGTTAAAATATCTTTCATTACAAAATGCCCTCATTGATTTGAATATACTGAAGTTGAGAAACCTAAAATATAGGAGTTTTTAATTTGTCGTAGAGAATGACAAAGATCCCGATAAACGACCGTAAAATATTGAACCAAAAGCTTTCAAAATCAAAGTTAGATGCGATAAGCCAATCATCTTTAAATTAATCTTGAATTAGAGTTGATAGATATGAGTTACGCTGTTTGATAAAATCTCGTAGAAGCTTTGGATATTCTGGCGTTACCGCTGCTTGAGTTGATGGACGTACTTTTAAATTCTGTCTCCAGGCTTTAACCTTCGGTGTATCAGTAAAAAAATGGAAATCAGCGATCGCTTCAAATACATCAAAATACCGAAAGATTGAGCCATAAATCGCATCTACCATCGAAAACTCTTCTCCAGCAAAGTAAGTGAAATTACTTAAATTATTCTCTAGCCAACTAAATTTTCCTATTAAGTCAATTCGCTTTTGTTCAAAAGATTTTTGATCTGGTGCGTTGTAAAAGCCTGAAATTGTGTTTAGCAGATTGGAGCCAAACTCAATCCATGCCCGATGTTGAGCTTTTTTTAATGGATCTTGAGGGTGGAGCTTAGGTGATGTTGTCTCTTCCAGATATTCACAAATTACCATTGACTCAAAAAGAACTTCTTCTTCTTCAATGATTAGTAATGGAACTTTTCCCAAAGGCGACATTTGGATAAACCAGTTAGGTTTATTTGCCAGATCGATATAGGTACGCTCATGGGGAATTTCTTTCTCAAGCAATGTTATCACTGCCCTTTGGACATAGGGACAGAGAGTATGACTAACAAGTCTTAGCTTAGGATACATGACAGAATTACTCCGATTTACGCTTAGAGTTACAAAGTAGATATTTACCAAAACAAAGTTTTATTTGCAATAGTTAAAAATTAAATAATTGCATTTGCAATTAAATTGATAATAGTACAATATGATTTTAATTGCAACTACTTTAAAATCAGTTTTCCCCCCTATGCCTGAAAAATTAGATCCAACTATAAGCTCTACATGGCGAGCGTTCATAACTGTCCATGTTCAAGTCATCGAACTAATCCAAGAAAATTTGGCGGCGGCTGATCTACCACCTGTGGAATGGTATGACTTACTATGGGCACTGAAAGAATCTCCAGAACATGAATTACGACTAAGTGAGCTTGCTGATCGTGTCTGTTTGAGTAGAAGTAATCTTACGCGCTTACTGGATCGTTTAGAGAGAAGTGAATTATTACAACGAAAATCCTGCCCAACTGATCGCAGAGGTACTTTTGCGGTTTTAACTGAAGCAGGTATATTAATGCAAAAGAAAATGTGGGTAGTTTATTCCGAAGGAATTGCCGAGTATTTTGGCAATCATTTAAGTGATGAGGAAGTTAAAGTAATGCAGCAGGCTCTTAAGAAAATTCTTGGAGCAATTTCTCAATAAAGTTTATCTGGTTAGTATAGATTAAAGATGTCCATTATATAGAACCCATTTGAGATCTCCACCTACGGCTGTAAGTCTTGTACAGCATCCGATCTCGGATTTGGCAGATATTTCTCCATGATTCTAAGCCCTTTGCCGATTTGGTTGTACAAAACGGTCTGCCTGTAAGCCTTCTATTTCAAGAAAAGATACCAAATAGGCTCTATAACGTAAAGGAAAATTGAAAGTGATACAGATTTTAGCAATCTCAGGTAGTCTGCGTATTGAGTCCTCAAATACTGCTGTGCTTCTTGCTGCTAAATCTCTTGTTCCTGAAAGTATAAAACTAGAAGTTTACACTGGACTTGGGGAATTGCCACATTTCAATCCCGATCTTGATGTCGATCCGATTCCCGAATCAGTTAAATATCTTCGTTCTCAAATTCAATTATCTGATGGAATTTTAATATCTAGCCCCGAATATGCTCACGGTGTCCCAGGGGTATTAAAAAATGCCCTAGATTGGCTGGTTGGTAGTGGAGAATTTATGGATAAGCCTGTAGCTTTAATTAACACTTCTCCTCGCGCAAGCTATGCTCAGGCATCTTTGATAGAGATTCTTACGACAATGGCAGCGATTGTGCTTGAAGAATCGTCTATTACAATTGCACTATTGGGGCGAGGTTTGGATCACAAAGGCATACTATCAGATCCCGAAATCTCTAAAACTTTACATTCAGGTCTTAAGAGCTTTGTACAAACTCTCAGAGGAAATCATTAAGCTTTATCAACTGCCCACGGTACTGCTAAATGAAAAATAATCTTAAATACATAATCGATCGCTAATCCAATCAGACCAATTATGATAATTCCCACGAAAATCTCATCGGTTTTAAGATATCTTTGCGCTAGGAGAATGTGATAACCCAGTCCTGAATTGGCTGCAACTAATTCTGCGATTACTACAAAGTTCCATGCCCCTGCCATGTTGATACGAAGGGTATCAATGATGTTAGGTAGGGTTGCAGGTACAATTACTCTAAAAAATACATCTTTTCGATTTGATCCTAAGGTATATGCTATTTTGATTAGATCGATAGGTACGAACTTAACTGCATCAGCAATCATTAAAATATTGTAGAAGAAGCTTCCCAAAAAGATAATTGCAACTTTTGAAGGTTCCCCCAAGCCTATCCAAAGAATAATTAGGGGAATAAAAGCAGCAGCAGGCATATAGCGCATTAATCCTAATATCGGCTCTAGCAAGCCTTCAATGCTTTTAAATGTGCCAATTAGTAATCCTACCGGTATGCTGATAAGTGCCGAAATTACGAAGCCCCAAGCAATACGAGTTAGGCTTACTTTTATGTCATTCAATAATTGCCCGCTACCCCATAATTCATATCCACTTTTCACTACTGCACCCGGAGTAGGCATAAATAATGGGTCAACTATGCCGCCATAGGTTAGCACCGACCAGATAACTAACGGGATAATAAATGACAGAGCTACCATTAGGTAGTATAGACGGGCAGGAATTGAGCCTCGAATTTCCCAAAAAGTGGAACGCCATTTACGATGCTTATGATTGGGACGAGGGGCAATCAAGAGTTTAGAGGTTGGTAATGATTCACTAACAATAATTTTCATGGTTTGCGTAAGTAGGGGATAGAAATTTTTAAGGTGCTATATAAGGAATTACTCACGGATTAAGTCCAATACTTGCTGTCGCTTCTGTTGAAAGTTATTGGTAAGTTTGGTAGAAAGATTGCGATCAGCGTCGAGATTTGTGGTAACTTCCGCTTTGACTTGACCGGGTCGGCTGGAAAAGACATACACACGCTGAGCTAGAAAGACAGCCTCTTCTACGTCATGGGTAATCATCAGAATACTGGTATGGGTTCGTTTCCAAATGTCAAGCATAAACTCTTGCAGGACTTCCTTGGTTTGAGCATCCAATGCGCCAAAGGGTTCATCCATTAGGAGAATATCAGGCTCGTTGGCTAAAGCTCTGGCGATCGCTGCTCTTTGTTTCATACCTCCTGAAAGAGTCTTTGGATAAGCTTCGGCAAATTGAGTTAAACCTACAATTTCCATGTAGTAATGAACTCGCTCTTTTCGTTCGGGTCTTGAGAGATCACGAAGCTTCAAGCCGAATTCAATATTTTGAGATACAGATAACCAAGGGAAGAGTGTGTAAGCTTGACATACCATGCCTCGATCTGCACCAGGTTGATTGACAGGGTTGCCTTCTAAAAGAACTTCTCCAGAGGTTTGCTCTTCTAAGCCTGCAATAATATTAAGTAAAGTTGATTTGCCAGAACCAGATGCGCCCACTACACATACAAACTCATTACGACAGACCTTCATATTGATATCATCTAACACCAAAAGTGAGCCTTTTTTTGTGGAAAAGCTCTTATAAAGGTGACGAATTTCTAATTCTCCTATCTCTTCCATTAATAAAATCCTCTTCTAATCTGGTATTAAATTTCTTGCACATTAGTCTGGGTTTCGGGCTACATAATCTTTCATGAAGCGATCATCTATTAAGCCCTCAGTTGCTAAAGGCTGAGATTTAAGCAGTTTCTGATTAAGCATGAAGTCGGCAACAACTTTGCCAGCAAAAACTAAGGAACGCGTATCATTACCAGGTTTAAATGTTTCCAAGGTTTGTTTTGGAGACAGCCATTCAAGTCCCTTCTGCAAAGTAGAATATTCTTCAACTGTCACTCCTGCGCGCTTTGCTTCAATCGCATAGGCTTCCTTCTGATTCTTGTTACGAAAATCAAGAACTTTATGCCAAACATCAACCAGTTTTTGAACCTCTTGGCTTCGATTATCTAGTAATGGTTGATGGGCTAAGATTGTGTCTGCTAGTAGTCCAGGTACATCTTTACTTGAGAAAATTATCTTTCCTTTGCCGCTTTTTTTAAGCTGAGTAATAAAAGGATCGTAGGAATAAGCTACATCCAATTTTCCTGAGATTATGGCGCTAATAGCTGCATCTGCTGCCATATTGACTATAGATAGAGATTTTGGATCGATTCCATTTTTTGCGAGCGACTGAAGAAATAGTAGATGTCCAATAGTACCAATTTCAATTCCTGCCTGCTTACCAACGAAATCCTTAACAGAGTTAATCGAGTTGGCAGCAACGATCGCGTCTGCTCCTGCAGAAACATCTGGCATCAAAATTATTTTGCAGGGAATGCCATTAGCATTGCTCAAAAATAGGTCGTTTAGGGTGAGGTTAGCAATATCAATTTTCCCAGCATTAAAAGCATTGATTTGATTTCCAAGTTCCTGAAACCATGTGATTTCAGCATTCACCCCACTTGATTTAAGAAATCCCTGATCTTCGGCTATTTGCCAAGGAATTGCACCCGGCCATAGATTGAATCCTAGCCGAATGGGAGAGCCAGACTGTGACTGGGTGGATAAATTACTAACTGAATCTACTTTTTGATTACAGCTTGTTGTCAAAAGAGTCGAACCAATTGCGAGGGCAGAGGAACGGATAAATGAGCGCCTTGAGAAAAAATTAGACATTAGTTAAACCTCAATACAAGATAGTTGATAAATATGAATCTGAAAATTTAGAGAGCGGTACGTCCTCCATCAGCTACAATTGCCGTGCCATGCAAAAAATCTGCTTCGTCACTTGCTAAGAATAAGACGACTTTCGCTATATCTTCAGGTGTGCCTAATCGCCCAATTGGCATGGATTGAATGGTAGCTGCCTTCTCTATCTCTGGATCATTAGCCAAATTAAATTCAGCTTCCAACATTGGAGTATTTATAGGACCAGGGCAAACAGCATTAACTCGAATTCCTTTAGAT
Organism: Pseudanabaenales cyanobacterium; assembly: GCA_038324415.1. Taxonomy (GTDB): domain Bacteria; phylum Cyanobacteriota; class Cyanobacteriia; order Pseudanabaenales; family Pseudanabaenaceae; genus PCC-7502. The sequence goes on from JBBQHY010000014.1 coordinate 9,535, forward strand.
GCCCATTCAACAGACAAAGCCCTTGTTAAGGCTAGAACTCCTCCTTTTGTGGCGCAGTAAGCAGCGTAAAGTGGTTGTCCGACAATTGCTAACTCTGATGCGGTATTAATGATGATGCCGTTACCCTGCCTAACCATGTATGGAATTGTGTGTTTGCATCCGAAGAACATCCCTTTAAGGTTGATGTTGAATAGAAAATCCCACTCTGCTTCAGTGGTTTCTGTAATAGATTTAAGAACTGATACGCCTGCGTTATTGTGTAAAATGTCTAGCCGACCGTAGGTATCGATAATCTTGCTAATTGATTTTTCAACTTGATGCTCTTGAGTTACATCTAATCCAATTGCCTGACATTTACCGCCTAATTCATCAATCTGATGCTTAGTTTTTTCGGCTGCTTCTAAGTTGCGATCGCTCGCAATGACATTAGATCCCTCCCTAGCAAACATTAATGCTGTAGCCCTTCCAATGCCCGATCCTGCTCCAGTAATTAAGCTCACCTTGTTAGTTAATCTCATTACTCATCCTTACTCATTTTTTAACTTGAGATGAATATTAGATTTAAGGTAATGCTCAATTTGTAGTATTAAACACAATATAAGAGATTATTATGTTGAATGAACAATCAAAAGAATATATCTTCTAATGATTTCTGTTATTTAGCACTTTTTTTTGTTTTTTTAACAACTCTGATAATGAATAGCTGTTCTAATAGCAGTCAATAAAACTTTACAATCAAATATCCTGTAACATCTATTACAAAACTTCGCCTATTCAAACAATTCACCGAAAGCTATACTGATATTCAGCTTTTAGGAGACGCAAAACAGTATTTGATTCATAACTGATCACCCCTCGAATTCGATGCAATTTGTCGAAAAAGGTAAGTAGATCTGAATGATCGCCAAAATAAACATCGGCGGCAATGTTAAAACGACCAGTTAAAATAGCTACAAATCGAACCTCCGCTATTGTGGTTAGTTCCTGAGCGACAGTATCTATTTGACCACTTTCAACTTTCAAAAATAGAATCAGTAGATGTTGCTTACCTAACATCTTGGGATTCGGCCAGGCGGTAATTTGAATGGCTTTGGATTGGAGTAAGCGTTGCAAGCGATATCTGGCTGTAGCACCTGGTATATTGAGTTCCTTAGAAATCTCTGTCAGCGATATACGTCCATCGATCCGTAGCAAATTAATGATGCCCTGATCGATTTCGTCTAATTCAAAATCAGTTTCAACATTGTGGTCAAGATTTACCATTTTATTAATCACAAAATCAATGCTTATTTTTTAATAATTTAACAACTTATCAGTCGGTTATTGCAATTGTATTAATATTTACACTTTTTAACCTACTATCTTCATAACCTTTAAAGAAGTCGAAGATAACTTCTTAACGAACTTAACGAACTGTAAATTTTATATTCTCAATAGCTATGATTATTTCTGTTATAAAGCGTGAGGGTAATGTATGAAGCTTTCCCCGCTAGTTTTGAATATTTTGGCATTATGCCATGTTCTATTGACTTTTGGCTTAGGTGTAGGCTTACTGCTTGTGAATTGGTGGGAGTTAAATATTTTAGGAGTTTTGCTCTTGATTCATGCGCTTTTACTTTCCTCTACTTTTACCCATGAATTTATCCATACTAGTATTTTTAAAGAGCGCTACTATAATGCTTTTTGGGGTCAGGTGATGACGCATCTGAATGGTGCCTGCTATGCAACTTGGGATGATTTAGTAGAGCATCACTTTAATCACCACATTCATCATGCTGACTTTGTTGCCTTTGATATTGGGAAGTTTAATGAAAATTTACCTCTATTTTTTCGTCAGATGCTTGTAGCTTTAGAGTGGGCTTATTTCCCTGCTTTTGAGTATGTTATGCGCTTTCGAGTAATTTTCGATCCGTTTTTCTCGGCGAAGAAGCAACATTTGAGGCTGAGAGCAATGTTCTTAATTTTGTATAGAACTGCACTATTTGGAATGTTGGGCTATTTATCATTAAAAGCACTCATCCTGTATGCGATCGCTTACATCAGTTTTGTGAACTTAATGCGTTTTGCCGATGCTTTTCACCATAACTATGACTATGCAATTATGGGAGAACCGATTATAAAGCGCGATCGTACTTATGAGCAATCTCATACATTCTCTAATCTAGTTTCCTCCTCTCATCCTTGGCTAAATTTGCTCTATCTCAATTTTGGCTACCATAATGCTCATCATCATGATATGCGTTGTCCGTGGCATAAGTTACCTGAATTGCATGAAAAGCTTTATGGGAATGAGTTAAAGAATCTTTTGCCCTTACCGCAGTTAGTCACTAATTATCATCAGTTTCGCCTCAATCGGTTATTTAGTGGACAAGGTGAGGTTAATGAGGATGCTTCAGAGATTTCGGCATTCACAGGTGGAATCGGCGTCTCGTTCTTAACACCGCCTTAAAAGTCTTAACTAATTGAATCTAAGAATACAAATATCTAATTGAATATAGGAGTTTTACTATGCCTTATATCTGGCCAAACGGAATTCGATGTGCAGCTATACTTAGCTTTGATGTAGATGGAGAGTCTGGGATGCTGCAATCAGATCCTAAGAATAAAGATCGTCTTTCAGTGATGTCTTGGGCACGTTATGGTCCAAAAGTGGGTGTACCTCGTATTTTAGATATGCTACATGCTAAAGGAGTAAAAGCAACATTTTTTGTACCTGGTTACACCGCAGAACTCTATCCCGATTTAGTGCGGCGAATTCACGATGAAGGGCATGAAATTGGTGCTCATGGATATTTGCATGAACCCGTATCGACTATGAACCCAATTGAAGAAGAGATAGCCTTGGTTAAGACTTGTACTATTTTAGAACAGATCACGGGTTCTAAACCTGTAGGCTACCGTGCTCCACTTTGGGAGGTTAATCCTTGTTCTGCTAGTCTTTTAGCAAGCCATGGAATGCTCTATGATTCCTCGTTAATGGATGATGATTATCCTTATAATCTCTCAACTGAAGCTGGAGAACTTGTAGAAATTCCTGTCCACTGGACAAATGATGACTGGGAACAATTTGCTTTTCTCTATGAACCTAAAGTTGGGAGTGGGGTGATTGAAAGCTGTGAGAAGGCTTTTCAAGTTTGGAAAGAGGAATTTAATGGAATGTATCAATACGGAGGAGCTTTTGTTTTAACAATGCATCCAGAGATTATTGGTCGTCCTGCTAGGGTAATGATGATCGAGCAATTGATTGACTACATTAGGTCTTTTGAGGGTGTTTGGCTTACAACTTGTGAAAGTGTTGCCCGTTATCAGGCTGGTCGGAAGGCTAGTTTGGTAGGTGCGGAAGCCAAAAGGTAAAGGCATCTGAACAATACACTTTTAGATGAAATTGGTGTCTTAAAGAAAGGAAGAATTAAGTCCAGTAGTATTATTTAATGAAAATAAGGGAAGAACTATGTCAACAATTGATGAAATTGCGCCTAACATCTATCGCATCTCTACCTACCTTAAGGATTTTGACTTGCAGTTTAGTCAGTTCTTAGTAAAAGATGATGAACCTCTACTGATGCATACAGGGTTAAACTCTATTTTCCCAGAGGTCAAAGAAGCGATCGCTAAACTGATTGATCCAGCTTCAATTCGGTGGGTGGGAATGGGGCATTTTGAAGCCGATGAGTGTGGATCTCTCAACCGATGGCTAGAACTTGCACCAAATGCTCAGACACTCTGTACTCCCGTAGCAGCATTTGTGAGTGTTAACGATTTTTCAATCCGTCCTCCTCATGTATTGGAACATAATGAGGAAATCGCAACTGGCAAGTATCGCTTTAGATTGCTTCAAACCGCTCAATTACCTCACGGATGGGATTCTGGACAATTTTTTGAAGTGACTAACAAAACTCTGCTCTGCGGTGATTTATTTCATCATTTTGGCGATGTTGAACCACTTACAGAGTCAAGTATTATTGATCGAGCCCGCCAAACCTTGGTCAATTATGAAAATAGTCCTTACCCCAATTATATTGCCTATACTCCCCAGACTGATCGTCTAATGAAAGAGCTTGCAGATCTGAAACCAAAAACATTGGCAACAATGCATGGCTCAGTATTTGTTGGTGATGGTGAACAGGCATTGCACGATCTAGCAACTGTAATTCGGGAAGTTATGGTGGGTGCAGGGTAATTGTGGAAGTTGTATCTATTAATGTTGGTCTTCCCATGGAGCTAATCTGGAAAGGGAAACCAATTACTACCGCAATCTATAAAGAGCAAGTTTCTGGCAAAGTTAAGGTGCGATCCCTAGGCTTAGAAGGTGATAGGCAGGCAGATTTGACTGTACATGGTGGGATAGATAAAGCAATCTATGCTTATGCATCTGAGCACTATACTTATTGGCGTAATCAGCTACCTGAAATGGAATTTAACTGGGGAATGTTTGGGGAAAACTTGACTGTGGAAGGGCTATTAGAAAATAACGTTAATATTGGCGATCGTTTTCGCATCGGCACTGCTGAAATCATGGTGACGGAACCTCGAATGCCTTGTTATAAGATTGTGATTAGATTTGGAAGATCTGATATGGCTAAGCGATTGTTGAATAGTCGTAGAACTGGAATTTACTTCTCAGTCATAAAAGAAGGGGAGATTGAAGCGGGTGAGAGGTTAGAACTCATAAGTCGAGATGAGAACAATGTTAAGGTTTCTGATATCGTGCGGCTATATGTACGAGAAACTAATGACCTAGAACTATTGCAACGTACTCTCCAAGTTCAAGCTTTGCCTAATGGATGGCGGGATTACTTTCAGTTGCAACTTGAAAAAGTAAAAAGTTAATGAATATCATTTATGTAAAGTAGCTGAAAGTCAGAAGATTTTGCCTGCATTATTTAATAGTCTACGATATTATATTTCTAAGGTCTGAGGTCATCTCTCTGCCAGATGCCAATTCCTAAGCTTCTCGCACTCTTCTCAGTAACTTCTAAGATTTTCTTCTGAGTTAGGCTTTAGGGAATTTTAGTCGGGAGATCGGATATTCAAAGCTCAAACTTAAACTAGATCAAGCACAAAGCAGCAATTCTCATTTTGACTTTTAAGCGGTCTTTAAGTTACCTAAACTCAAAATTTTTGACGAAAGAATAGGCTTTTCAAGGTTTACTATTGCTATTATTCTCAATAGTATAGATGAATTTGATGCAAAATCCGCATAATGAGAATTGCTGAGCACAAAGTTAAGAAGTTGACAAGCGATCGAGGTATAACAAATCATTGGAGAGAAAAATATTGTGATATTTTAAGTTTGAGCTAGGGGCGATCGCTTGCCCCTCAATTTAGCCGTTATGCGAAGCTCGGAGTCCGTTAAAGTCATTTGTTTTTAGCATAGATTAAGTAACCAAAAATAGTTGACCTCGTTGATAAGTTCCAAGAGATTATCGGATATCGCCATACTCCCCCAAAAATGATTAAAACAAACAACCCTGCATAATTTCTGCACCCTTTTTAGTTCTTACAGTCTCAAATTTATATTCAACAACTTCAAGCTTTGACATTGACTTTAGAATAGGAAACTCCAAAATATTACTCGGCATCATGTCGATAATTTCTAGTAACCAATTTGGGCAATCTTCATTGCTTTGTAATTCCTCCACAATCTCAGGTTCGGGGGGAATGTAGTCGGCGCAATCCGTCCAGAGGCTAAATGATTGGGATTCTTTAGATTCTTGCTCTTTGGATAGAATTAGCTCGATTTGTTTTAAGCGACCTTTTATCTTTGTCATTTTATCCAGATGCTCAAAAGGCTTACCAATCGTATTTCTAAGTTCAATGATGTCTTTCTTTGCCTGAGCTAATCGCTGTGTTTCCTTTTCAAATATTTCTTGGATACCGTTAGCGATCGCTTCTTGAATAAAAGCAAATTTAGGCTTTTCTAAAATATAGGAATGAGAACCTCGCAGTAATAACTTTGGCTCACCATAACTTTTGGCTATAACTACTGTAAATTTACCAATAAATCCAATTTCTTGACTGATGTGGTTATCAAATTCATTTATTAGCTTTTTGATTAAGCGATCTGCCTGAAAACTATTTCCAAGTACCTCACCACCTATTACCAATGGCTCATTCTTCATGGTCTTTGTAACTTCAATATCCTTGGCGATCGCTTCGATAACCTTTGGTAATTCATTGATTTTTCTCTCAGTTTTACCAATTTGAAAGAAAAGCTCAGATTGTTTCTGGTCATGCCCTCGGTGCTGAATCTTCAAAGAATTAAATTGGGCATCCAACTGTGCTTTCTCCATGATGATTGGATTGCCCGATGCCATCGCCTTAACTTGGGCAAAGGATAAAACCGCCTCATCTATATCCTCAGCAGTTCGACTTGTGACGTTCCCATTGGAAATTTGAGCGATAAATCTGGCTTTGGTTTCTAAGGTCTGCCAGCTAAAACTATCGAATCCACTCTGGCTATTAGTTCCTTCGGTGACATACTTGAAACTCCAAACCTTAGACCATTTGTTCCCCTGCCGTCTAGTCCTGCCAGTGCGTTGCTCTACATCCGATGGTCGCCAAGGTGCGTCAAGGTGATGTTCGGCAATTAGTAAATCTTGGACATTAACACCTGTTCCTAGCTTTTCAGTGGAGCCGATTAGGATTCTTACTTGTCCTAATTTAACTTTTTGGAATAGGAGGGAGCGATCACTATCGTTCTTGCAGTCATGAATTAAAGCTACTTCGTAT